>JBKKBZ010000013.1:0-2787 GCA_046713235.1 Actinomycetota bacterium
TCGTCAAGGTCCATCCTTTCGCCGAGGCGGAGCGCGATCAGACACGAGCGCAGCACGTGCTCCATCGGCTGCCCGAGACCCAAATCGGTCGCCAGCGATAGGGCGGCGACAAGCTCGGCGAGTCGAAGGCCGCTGGCGTTTGTTGCGGGTCGCTCACGATCCATGATTCGAGCCTACGATTTGTTCCAGAGCACGGTCCGCCAAGGTTAGGCGGTATGCTGAGAACGTCAACCCCCAGTGGCCCACCGCGATCATCTGATTTGGCCCACCCTAGCCGTTTCTCTGTCAGTCCGGGGACTCTCCGGAAAACCGGAGCGACGGAGAGCCGCTAACTCTTGGACGAAAGGTCATCGCCCAAACCTGCTGTTCAGAGGCCTGTTTCTGTTACGGCACGACCCCGACCTCCTCGCGAAAGCTGCCGAGGAGGCCGGGTACACGGTTGGATCAGTGAAGGTTCGCGAGCCCCACCCGAAGGAACACCCGACGAAGCGCGTGTACGAGGGTCCGGCAATCCCGCGCGCGAGCTAAACGCGCTCGATTGCATACAGCCGCCATTCGTCAGGGACTCCTTTGAGCACGCGGGTTCCGCGATCAGAAAACGTCATGCCTGAACCGACCACCAGATCCTTAACCGTGCTCGACGCGAGGATCTCCCCGGGTTCGGCTTCCGCCATCACGCGGGCTGCGATGTGCACGGCGATCCCTCCGACGTCGTCACCACGAACTTCGACCTCGCCCGCGTGGAGGCCGCAGCGAACGCGAACGTCGATGCTTCCCAACCTTTCACGCAGCGCGAGGCTGCAACGGATGGCCTTCGCCGGCCCCTCGAACGTTACGAGCGCCCCATCTCCAGTTGTCCTGATGAGCTGTCCGCCGAAGCGACCGACGCGCTCACGCACGATGTCGTCGTGATTGTCGAGGAGACGTCGCCATCGGCGATCGCCCAACTCCGCGGCCAGGTCGGTGGATCTAACGATGTCGGTGAAAAGGACGGTGGCAAGCTTTCGCTGTGGCTCTTCCGTGCGCTGCTTCCCCGTGAGGAACTCCTCGATCAGGGCTGAGATTTCGTCGGGATGTGAGAACCAGGGAGCGAGGTCTTTCGTTGGGATGAGTACTAGCTCGGCTCCTTCGATGTGATCCGCAACGAACCGGGCATGATCGGCGGAGAGGATTCGGCTTTCCGTCGCCACGACCAGCGTCGGCGCGCCGATCAGCGGGAGTGCATGTCGCGAGTCGAGTTTGAAGATCTGTCCGTAAAGCTCCTCGATCTTGCCGGGACTTGCGGCCGCACGTTGGTACCGCACCCACCAGTTGATAAACCGGGCATCATCGACCCTGCTCGGCCAGAACGCGCGCACACCCACGTCTGTCGCCCAGTTCTCTCCCATCCAGCGAGCCTGAGCCTCGGCCTCCTCGGGCGGGAATCCGTATGGATAGCCCTCGGCCGACGTGTAGCGCGCGGTACCCGCGATCAACACGAGAGCGTCCGCTCTGGCCGGCTCGGTGGCGGCGAACAGCATGGCGAGCGGGCACCCGTCGGTGTATGCGACGATCGCCGCGCGCTCGGAGCCAACCGTGTCGAGCACGGTTCTGAGATCGTCAAGCCAAGTCTCCCAACCAAACGACTCGCCGGCCGGAAGCGCGTCGGATGCGCCGACCCCGCGCGGATCGAGAAGGATGAGACGGCTGTAACCCGCGATGCTCCGCAGGGCGTCGGCCGCGTCAGGCTGGTCCCAGATGTGATCGATGTTGCTCGCCACGCCGGCGCAGAACAAGACGTCGATCGGCCCCTCGCCGAGCACCTGATACGCGATCCGTTGCGAGCCGAGACGAGCGAACTGAGTCTCCGGAGAATTCATGAAAACCGGGCGGTGCACATGTCGGTGGGTCTAACGGTTGGCGTGAAGGGCCCGTAAGAGGAGGGGTGCACCCTCACGGTGCTGCAACTGTTGCACGTCAGGGCGACATCTTCATCCATGGCGATGATGGTACGACGCGACGCGGCTGGCGACTAATTGGCGACTACTCACGAGCTTAACCGGGCACGAGCAGGCTCGCGCAGGAACGTCGTTCTGTGCGTCGAGGTGCGCGAACTCTGAAACGCTTCACGCTTGGCGGACTCGCGCGTCCGAAAGCGATCGGCACAGCTCGAGGTCGTCGTCGGTGAGATCCACCTCGGTGATGCCGAGCGCCGCTTGCGCGTCGGGATCCGTCAGGTCGAGCACGTCGAGGTGTCCGACCCTAACTCGACCGACTCGACGCTTCACTTCGAGCGGTGACAACTCCGTGGATTCGTGGCCCGCCGAGCACCTTGCGGATGATGAACCAGCCGAGGAACGAGCCGACGTGCGATGTCGTGCAGGAGCCCGCTCACGCGATCATGCCTCGCGCCCCGCCCCGCCGGTGCCTTGATCCGGCTGCGCGCGGGGAAGCGCGAAGAGTCGAAGCAAGCGATCGAGCGTCGCCGGGTCGCCGCGCCAATGTTCAGAGACTACGTTGGCTTCCGCGTGGCTCAGCACGTAACGGAGGACCAGCGCTGCTACCACCGCGTCGTCGAGCGGACCGAGTAAGGGGATGAACTCGGGGATCAGATCGATCGGCGAGGCGATCCACAACGCGCCGAATCCGAGCAGCACCTTCGCCCGTCGCGGAACCCGCGCATCACCGATCAATCCTCGGAACAGCGTGAGCAGGTTCGGGATGAGCTTTGCCAGCTCGCGTGCCGCGGTCCGCCTCCCAAGCGCGATCAGTACGCCGACGAGTCCGAGCCACAGCGCGGCCGCAGCC
>JBKKBZ010000014.1:0-20840 GCA_046713235.1 Actinomycetota bacterium
TTTTTTTTGCTCGCCGGCCTCCCCTCGGGGCCCGGGGCCCCCCCCCCCCCCCCCCCCCCGCCCGCGGTCGATCGCGTTCTAGTACAGCGCGTTCACGCCGACGGAGTCACCGGAGGCGAGAGAGCGCTTGAGCGTCTCGCCGGTGTAGCCGTAGGCGTACATAGATTCGAAGCGGGCCCCAGAAGGGTGCCCAAGACCGTAGACGTGACCGAACTCGTGCACCGCGATGTTCTCCACGTCGTAGTAAGGCTGGTTCTCGTAGCACCCGTCACCCTCGTTGACTGCCTTGAACCAGGTCAGCTGCTTGTTGAAGACGACGTCGCTCTCGACCAAACCGTCGTTCCAGCGCCAGGTGTAGGTCGTGGCAATGGAACCGCCGGGACTGCCCCACATGAGATCGTTCTGGCGGTTGGCAGTGGCCTTCGTCGGACCGGATGAAACCGCGACCACCGAGATGTTGGGCGCCGCGCCCCACGCGTTGAATGCCGACTGAAGCGTCGAGGTCACGCTGCCCAGGTAGCCCGGGATCGTCGAGGTGTTCAGGTAGGCGTTCCGCGCCGAGCCGACCACCCAGCCGGTCGTGGCGTACTTGCCTGTGCCCGCCCCGTCGTTGCTGCAGTTCGCGGTACCCCCGCCGGCCCGGGCGGCGTCGCGAACGGGCATGAGCACATCGACGTCGATGAGCTCCGGGGTCAGCCCCCTGGCGCCGTCGGCCGGCGTCAGCGCGAACACGGCCAGCAAGCAAAGGGCGACTGCGAGAACCTTACCCATGGTGCCTCCTCAGCGAAATCGGTGTCTGTATGGCCCGCTATCTCGATCTTGGTCCGTCTCGGCGGGGGTTACTATCTCCCTAAAGGTCCTGATTCGAGGGATTGTCGCGACCGTTATCGCTCCGCCGAACGCTTCGCTCCCTCCGGGATCGGAAGAACCGTAACACCGCCGTTACCACGCCCGCAATAAGCAAAGGGGCCCATACTTCGATACCTCCGGCATGGGCGGTCATCTCGGTCCGGTCCCGGCTGCACCGGTCCCGGGGGCCTCGCCGCTATGCCTCGACCTCTCGCCCACGCGACCAGTCGACCTTGATGCCCGGGCTCATCGTCGAGGAGATCGTCACGCCCCTGACGTACTTTCCCTTTGCCGCGGACGGCTTTGCGCGAAGGATCTCATCGAGCACGGCCTGAAAGTTCTCCAACAGCGCCGGCTCCTCGAACGACCGTTTACCGAACGACAGATGGACGTTTCCGCCCTTGTCGACGCGATATTCGAGCTTTCCTGCCTTGATCTCGCGCACGGCCTTCGCGACGTCCATCGTGACGGTTCCTGTCTTCGGGTTCGGCATGAGTCCCCGCGGACCCAGCAGCTTTCCGAGCTTTCCGACTATGCCCATCAGGTCCGGGGTCGCCACCGTCGCGTCGAAGTCGAGGAAGTTCTCCTTCTGGATTCGCTCCGCGAGATCTTGAGCACCGACGACGTCGGCCCCGGCGTCGCGCGCCTCCTGAGCCTTCTCGCCGGCGGCGAACGCGGCGACGCGAACCGTCTTGCCGCTCCCGTGCGGCAACGACACGGTTCCGCGCACCATCTGGTCGGCCTTGCGCGGGTCGACGCCGAGCCGGATGGCACAGTCCACCGACTCGTCGAACTTGCGCTTGGGCAACTGGCTCAGGATGGCGATCGCCTCGCGCGGCGAGTAGAACTTTTGGCCGTCGACGATCTCCGACGCGGCCTTGTGGCTCTTCGCTTCCTTCATCATGTCCTCCTTGTGGTCCGCGGCGAGCGAGCGCCCGCCTCCCACGTCGCCGGAAGAATCTAGTCGGAGACGTTGACCCCCATCGAGCGTGCGGTGCCCTCGATGATCTTCATCGCCGCTTCAACGTCGTGCGCGTTCAGGTCGGGCATCTTGATCTCGGCGATCTCACGGATCTTGTCGCGCGTGATCGTCCCAACCTTGTTGCGATTGGGCTCCCCGGATCCCTTCTCAAGACCGGCCTTCTGTTTGATTAGCACACTCGCCGGCGGGGTCTTGGTCACGAGTGAGAACGTGCGGTCCTCGTAGATCGTCACCTCGACGGGAATGATCGTCCCGGTCTGCGCTTGGGTCGCCGCGTTGTACTGCTTGCAGAATTCCATGATGTTGACGCCGTGCGGGCCCAGCGCGGTTCCCACCGGCGGGGCCGGCGTGGCCGCACCGGCCGGGATCTGCAACTTCACGACGGTGGCGACTTTCTTCCTGGGAGGCATGAGTGTGTGCTCCTTAGACCTTGGCGACCTGGTCGAAACCAAGCTCGACCGGCGTCTCGCGACCGAAAATATTGACGAGCACCTTGAGCTTCGACCGATCCGCGTCGATGTCGCTGATGATGCCCTGGAAGTTGGCAAACGGCCCGGCGACGACGCGCACCGCGTCCGACACGGAGAATTCGAGCTGTGGCTTGGGGCGCTCGTCCGCCACCTTTCGCTGGAGCACGCGGTCCACTTCCCGCTGGGACAGCGGAATCGGCTTGGAGGCCGATCCCACAAACCCGGTGACGCCGGGAGTGTTGCGCACGACGTACCAGGAGTCGTCGTCGAGGTCGAGCCGCACGAGCAGGTAGCCGGGGAACACCTTCCGCTGCACGACCTGCTTCTTTCCGGACTTGACCTCCATGACGTCTTCCGTGGGGATGACGACCTCGTAGATCTTTTCCTCCATGTTCATCGAGGCGATCCGGCTCTCGAGGTTGGTCTTCACCTTGTTCTCGTATCCGGCGTAGGTATGGACCACATACCACTCGCCCGGAACCCAGAGAAGGTCCTCGTCCTCTTGCTCTTCTCCGGCCACCTCTTGCTCTTCTCCGGCCACCTCTTGCTCGACTACGGCAGCATCCTCGGGGGCGGCGATCTCCTCCTGCTCGACACCGATGTCTGTCGATGTCACGGCATCGTCGGACTCAATCGCCTCCGGGGGCTCGCCTTCCGAAGCGGCCGCCTCCGGCTCCTCTTCGGGCAGAACGACTACGGGTTCGTCGGCAGCGACGTCGGGCAGAGTGGCCTCAAGCGGCGCGTTCGTCTGGCCCGGGTCGATGTCTTCGGGAGCACGGTCGGTGTCGCGCGCCTCGTCGGGCGCGTCAGACTGAAGGTCGTCGGTCGTTTTCTCCATTTATCTTCCGAACACTTTGAGCACGCCGCGTGCGAAGCCGTAGTCGAGTCCGAACACGATCAGGGTGAGAAAGACGACCGACACGAGCACGACGACGGTGTAAGTCGTGACCTCGGAGCGTGACGGCCATGCGACCTTCTTCAGCTCCGTGCGCACCTCTTTTATAAAAATGCGAGGCGGCGTGCGCTTTTTCTTGATCGGGCCGGCAGACGGCGTCGGGCCGCCGGCCGCCGCGACACGGCCACCAGCGGCGCCGCCGGCGCCGGCACGTTGCTGTTTTGCCAGTAGTCTCTTGGTCGCGCGGTTCACGAACCTTCCTTTCGGGCCGGCCTGCGTCCCGACCCAGTCATGCAAACGCCGCGGCATCGCACCGCGGCACCATGCCCTTCTTCGCAGGGCCGGAGGGACTTGAACCCCCAACCCCCGGTTTTGGAGACCGGTGCTCTGCCAGTTGAGCTACGGCCCTCCGCGGGTGGGGTTTCCCCCTCCGCAACAGCGGGACAGTATAAGGTCGCGCGAAGAAAAGTGTAAAGCGAAGCGCAAACGCGCTGACCTGCGAAAAGCGCGACCCCGGCTAACTGCCGGCCGGCTGCGTGCGCTGCGAGCCCCGAAGTCCGCGCCACAGAGCCCAGGCCGCACCCGCCGTCACCAGGGCAACCCCTGCCGCCCGAGCGAGTGCCTCACGGTTTTCGGAGAGAACCCGAGCAAGGTCAAGCGGCGGAACCGGAAGCAGATGGACCGTCCGGCGGCGGGTGGTCACGTCGAGTACCGACGAGACGAGATGAACGGGAGGTTCGGGCTCCCGCTCGGCGGCGGCGGCCAGCGTCTCCCGAATCCGGGCGTAACGAAGCGCCTCGGCCCCGCAGGCACGACACCCGACGAGATGGTCCGCGAGTGCGCCGGCGGTCGCCGGCTCGAGTTCGTCGGCGGCAGCCGAGAGGTAGGGGGCGAACTGTCTGCACTTCATCCTTCCACCTTCTTCCTTCGCATCGGGACGACCACTCCGCTCCTCGTCAGGTCCTCGGCGAGCTTGCGTCGGGCCCGGAACAGCCGGACCTTCACCGCTCCCTCCGTCAGACCCATCTGCCTTCCGATCTCCTCACAGCTCAGCCCGTATACATCCTTCAGCGTTACCACCGAGCGGTACGCGTCCGGCAGACGCTCCACCGCCCTTTCTACCTCCTCGGCATCGAGCCGGGCATCTTCGTCATCCGGCGACGCCACCCGCGCCCCGAGCTTCTCCTCGTCCAGCGGCTCGAACAGCCTCCGGGAGCGCTTCAGGTACGTCAGCGCGGTGTTCGTCGTAACCCGGTGGATCCAAGTCCCGAGGTTGGCCTCTCCCCGGAATCGTCGCAGACCCCGCCAGATCCGAACGTAGGCCTCCTGGGCAACATCCGCGGCGTCTTCACGATTGCCGACGATCCGCAGGGCGATACCGAACACCGTCCTCTGGGTCTGCCGAACTAATGCTTCGAATGCCTCGGGATCTCCCCGGCGGCACGCCTGGACCAGCTCGGACGCAATTTCCACGTCGTTCTCCACTTCGACTCGTTTTCCGGCCCCCACGTTACCCGGGACCCGGCTCCAATTCGCGGCGCGACACCAGCAGATCCTCGCGGTCCCTCCAGTGGTCCAGGAACCGGTAGAAGTTTCTCTTGGATCGAGCCGGGCGATCGGGCTCCGGAACCGCGCTCCACCCCCGGTGCTCGTGGCGGAGGGCCGGCACCGGCACAACGACCGCCGCAAGACCCAGCGCGCGAACCCCGAAAGACAGATCGATATCGGCGTGCCGGTACCAGCGAAACCAGGGATCGAAGCCCACCCGGGCGAAGACCTCGCGGCGCAGACCGAGAAGGTATCCCTCGATCGCATCTACCTCGGGTCCGGCCGATTCGGTGAATTGCCGAAGATCGCCGGTCGCCAGCCCCCACGGCCCGCAGACACCGATGCCGGGATCGGAAAGAGCCCGGACAAGCGGGCTTACAACGTCGCCCGTCGGCTCCACGGATAGATCCGCAAAGACAAGGATCCGCCCTCGGGAGATTCTCGCAGCGACGTTTCGGGCCTCTGCCCACCCGAGTTCCCGCACCAGGTGGAGCACTCGAACATGCTCGTTGGTCAGGCTCTCGAGCCATTCGCCGTGAGCACTTCCGTTGTCGAGAATAACGACCTCCACGTTGCCGCCGGAGTGCTCGAAGCCGGCAAGCGCTCTTTCGAGGTCGAGCCGGAAACCCTCGTACAGAAGGTGAATCGTCGCGTCGAGGCTGGGCGCCTCGCCCAGCCGGTCGGTAACCCGGTCCGGATCCACCAACTCGTACTGTGCCCGGGGAACGAGCGACCATCCGGCGGCCGCATCAAGCACATCGAACCCGAGCAGGCCGATGCGCTCGCGCAGCGCATCTGCGGTCGAGAAATCGCCTGCGGAGCGAGCCCGGGCGCGCTCCTCCGCAAGGCGCTCTGCCTCGGAACGGGTCACGCTCCGGCCCCTGAGTCGACTAGTCGTAGAAACCCCGCGATACGGAGATCGACTTCCCCGGCACGCTCCGAATGTAAGAGGTGGCCGGCACCTTCCACCATGAGTAGCTCCGCGCCCGGAATCCCGGCGGAAAGCAGCCGCGAGTTGTCTGGGTGCACCACCCGGTCGTCCGTTCCGTGAACGACGAGCACCGGCCGGCGGATATCTCCGAGACGGCCGGCGACGTCGTGGCCCTCGGCGACGTAGCGCTGGAGGTCTTCACGGGGAGGCGGAACCGAACGCGAGGCGGCCAGGTCCTCTGTCACATGATCCGGATTCGCATCGAAGAACGCGCGCGCGTAGAGGACGCGGGAGCCGCGGTCCTCTGGATCCGGCGACGCCGGGACGACCGACGACCCACCCGCGTGCGTGCACGCCAGAACGAGCGAGCGGACGCGGCCGGAGTGAGCCAGAACCACGTTGAGGGCCACCATGCCTCCCATCGACTGCCCATACAGATGGGCCGATTCGATCCTGAGCTCGTCCATCACCCGAATGGTGTCGGAGACGAACATCTCCATCGAATAGCGTTCGGCGGGGCGGTCGGACCACCCGCTTCCTCGAAAATCGAACATGACGACGCGGAACCCGTCGTAGTGCGGGATGGTTCGCCGCCAGCCTGGGACGTCTCCGCCCATTCCTTCGAGGAGCAGCAGAGGTGGCCCCGATCCATGCTCCTCCGCGTAGAGCGTCGTCCCATCCACTGCAATGCGCACGGCGCCATCCTAGGGACTCTTCCGCAGCGTCCAGACATGCCGGCCTTCGATGCATGGCGACACGGAGGTGCTTGCCCCTATGCTCCTGGGCGGCGGACGCCATGGCAAGCATTCTCATCATCGACGACGAGCCGGACATTCTTTATGTTCTGCGCGTCATCCTCCAAAGCGCGGGACACGAAGTGCTCGAGGCGCCCGACGGCGCCCAGGGCCTGGAGATTGCGCGGAACCGAAGGCCGGATCTGATCCTCACCGACATCATGATGCCGGTGATGGACGGCCGGGAACTCGTCCATCACTTGCGATCGGCGCCCGAAACCGCCGGTATCCCGGTGGTTGCGGTCAGCGCGAGCCCCGATGGCCTCACCGAGGCGGAAGCCTTCGTGCTCAAACCGTTCCGACCCCAGGAGATCCTCGACATCGTCGGCTTGGTGCTCGCGCAGGGGGTGTGATGATGAGTTCTTCGGTCGATAGGCAATCGCCCGCCTTCGGCTAGGCCAGTTTCACGACGGCTTCGGCCTCGGCGACGTTCGTGCCCTCGGGCGTGAACGCCGCCAGCGTGAGCGTGACGTTCCGGCCCTCCTTCGACGTGACCTTCCCAGACACCGTCACCGAGTTTCCAGCGTCCTTCGAAACGACGACCGGCTTGGTGAACCGCGTCTTGAACCGCACGACGGCTCCAGGGTCGCCGGCCCAGTCGGTCACGTACTGGCCGATCTTCGCCATCGTGTGCATGCCGTGCGCGATGACGTCGGGAAGGCCGACGGACTTTGCGAAGTCCTCGTCCTGGTGAATGGGGTTCCCGTCACCCGACGCGTTCGCGTAGGCAACCAGGTCCGCGCGACTCACCTGATAGGACCAGGGCTTCAACTCTTCGCCGACCGAGACGTCTCCAGCCTTGACCGTTGCCGCCATATCAGTTCGCCTCCTGCGGTGCCGTGCCCCGGGACACGATCGTCGACCGTGCCACGGCTACCTGTTCTCCGTCGGCGGTCTCGATCGTGGCCTCTGTGACCAAAAATTCGTTGCGGCCTCGAGCCGTGATGCTCGCGATCCGAGGCGTGCCGACCAGGATGTCTCCGGCGCGAACGGGTCGGGTCTGCTCGAACTCCTGCTCGCCGTGGACGACGAGCGCGTAGTTCAATCCGAGCTCCGGGTCGAGCACGATCGCCGGTGAGTATAGAAACGTCAGCTTCGTGAGAAAGGTCGGCGGTGCGATCACTCCTTCATAACCGGCCGACCTCGCCGCCGCGTCGTCCCGGTAAACGGGATTGGGATCTCCCATGGCCTCGGCGAAGTCGCCGATCATCTCCGCGGTGACCTCGAACGGGTCGGACGCGGGGAACTCTCGTCCTTCAAGCGCCTTGTTGAGCGGCATACCTACCCTCCGAGCTGTCCGCCGGTCACGGGAATGGTGACACCGGAAACGAAGTCCGACTCATTCGACACCAGAAACAGGTGCACGTTGGCGATGTCCTCGGGGCGGCCCGGACGTCCGATGGCGATCATCATGAGCGCCATGTTGCGCAACTGCTCCGGAATGCCAAAGTCCCCGTCTGCCTCCTTCGCCTGCGTGAGACGCGTCTCGACGAAGCCCGGGGCAACGGCGTTCACGTTGATCCGGAACGGCCCAAGCTCTCGCGCCAGCGTCTTGGTTAGCGCGATGAGGCCGCCCTTCGCCGCGGTGTAGTTCGCCTGCCCCGGGTTCCCGGTAAGCGCCGCGACCGAGGAGGTGAAGGTTATCTTGCGGTGGTAGGAAACCTCGCCCTTCTCGGCCAGCTCCTTCTTCGCGACCTCGCGCATGTGCGGCATGCAGGCCTGAGCGGAGTGGAAAGCGGTGTATAGGTTGACCTTGAGGCCGAAGTCCCAGATCTCGTCGGTCATGTTGTGAAACGTCTTGTCGCGCGTGATGCCTGCGTTGTTGACGAGGATGTCCACCTTGCCGAACTCCTCGACGCATGCCTGGACCATGGCTTGGGCGTTCGCCAGCTCGACCGTGTCATGTATCGACACAATCGCCCGCCCGCCGTTTTTCTTGATCTCGTCGACGACTTCCCCCGCGGGGTCCCCATCTACGTCGTTGACGACGACGGCGGCGCCTTCCTCGGACAAACGGAGCGCGGTCGCGCGACCGATCCCCCGGCCGGCCCCCGTCACTATGGCCACTCGATCGTCCAGACGACCCATCAGACCTCCCTCGGACCCGCGCGTATTCAGGCGAATACCGTATTACCGGCGGGTAACAAGCGTCAAACGGGACGAGCCCTAGCGGGTCTCCTTGTGGGCGGTGTGGCCACGGCACCAGGAGCAGTACTTGCGGAGAGTGATGCGGTCGCGATCGTTGACCTTGTTCTTGGTCGTGGTGTAATTGCGCCGTTTGCAGTCCTCGCAGGCCAGCGTGATCTTGGGGCGGTTATCTGCCTTTGCCACCTGACTCTCCCGGTCGGCCGGTCGAGACGCCGGCGCGGCCAGGGAGTATAGCGACCCAGCGTCACGGACGCGATCCTCGGGTCCGTCCCTGAGGTTGGAAGCCCCGGGCAAGGCTTGCCCTCTGGTGTCGTTCGGAGAAGACTGAGACGATGGATGCTCCGGAAGTTCGCTACGCGAAGAGCGGCGACATCAACATCGCCTCTCGTCGCGGGCTCCGGGCTGCGTTTCGCCGACCGGGGAGTCGCGCAGCTCCACGGGGTCCCCGGGGAGTGGAAGCTCTACGCCGTCGACCCGGATGCCGAGCCTGTCTGAGCATGGTCATTGACGGCGTAGGGCCCGTTCTCGGTAGCGGGGGGCGGAATCGAACCGCCGACACAGCGATTATGAGCCGCTTGCTCTACCTCTGAGCTACCCCGCCACGGGGCGTTTCAGTGGAGCTGGCGACAGGAATCGAACCTGCGACCCCTTCCTTACCATGGAAGTGCTCTACCGTCTGAGCTACGCCAGCGCGAAGGCGCCATTGTAGCCGCGAGCCTGGGGGCAGGCAGGCTTTGTCAGGTCACATCCCGCCGGCGGAAGACGGCCGCGGCGACCAGGACGAGGCCGGCCGTGTACAGCGAGAGGAGCACCACCGCCCCGGTCGTGGACCGGGGGTTGAAGGCGCCCTCCATGCCGCCGCCGGCGACGAAGATCGCCGCGTTGTCGCCCAGCAACCAGCGCTGCCACTGAGGTTTCAAGCCGCGCAGAATGCCCTCGATGACTGCGAGATCCGCGAACATCACGCCGACCGCGGCCACGGTGCTCCGGGCGATCGAGGCAAGAGCGATCCCGATCGCCGACCCGAGGCCCGCAACCACCGAGGCCCGCAGAACCGCCGCCGACACCGATCCGAACCAGGATCCGTCTATCCCGGCCGTCGTCCCCCGCCAGACCGCGGCGGGGACCAGGGCCAGCCCCAGCAAGACCTCCAGGACTATCGCCGCGAGAAGCATGACGACGGCGCAGGCGATCGCCTTCGCAAGGAGGACGCGCACCCGGCGCGGCTCCCAAGTGAGCATGGTGCCGATGGTTCGGTGCGACCATTCGGCGCCGATGAACGAGGCGCCGAGAATGACCGACAGGATGATGAAAGGCGCGCTCGATCCCTTCGCAATGTCGAGGAAGCTTGCTAGATGGAAACGCGGATCGATCTCGATCTGCGACGGGTCGATCTCGCCGCACAACTGCTCTCGCGAAACGCCGGGAGGGATCTCCTCGGGGAGTGGTCCCCCCCGGCCGGCAAGGCATTCGGCATGTTCTTGCGCTGCCCCCGCACGAGCACGTACCGTTGCGCCGGCAGCATCTCGGTTCGACACGAAAAAGGTAATGGTCCCGACGACGATGACGACGATGACGGCGGCAACCGCGAAAACGCGCGCCATCCTGCGGGACAGCATCCGGCGCAGCTCAACGCCGACGAGCCGGGTCACGCCGACACCTCCTCTCCGGTGAGCTCAAGGAATACGGTTTCCAGATCGGCTTCGTCCGGCCGGATCTCCGACAGGTAGAGCCCTCGCTCGGCGAGAACGCGGGTGACGGCGGCCGCCTCCGCGGGAGTCACGGCTACGCGGATGGCTTCGCCGTCGATGCTTGCCGTCATACCGGCGTCCAGCAAAGCGGCGTGGCCCGCGGCAAGATCCGCAAGCCGCACGATCAGGCCGGTCTGGTGACGGCTGGAGAGCACCTCGGCGACCGGTCCCGCGGCGACGCAACGCCCGCGCGACAGAATCGCGACCCGGTCGCAAACCTGCCGCACCTCGGTGAGGATGTGACTGGAGACGAACACCGTACGCCCCTCGTTTCCCAAGGTGCGAATGACATCGCGAATCTCCTTGATGCCCGCGGGATCAAGGCCGTTCGCCGGTTCGTCGAGAACGAGTACCTCCGGGTCCTTCAGCAACGCCGCCGCGAGCCCGAGGCGCTGCTTCATACCAAGCGAATACGTCCTGACGTCGTCGTCTCCCCGCGCGCCCAGGCCAACGCGGTCCAGTGTGGCATTCACCTTGCGGCGATCGATTCCTTCCAGCCTTGCCAACAGCGCGAGGTTGCGTCTGCCCGACATCGTGGGAAACAGCGCCGGGGTTTCGACGATCGAGCCGATCCGTCCTATGACGCTCGGGAGATCCCTGGCGGAATCCGCCCCGAGAACCTTGCACGAACCTTGCGTGGCTCGGACGAGGCCGAGCATCACCCGGATCGTCGTCGTCTTTCCCGACCCGTTCGGCCCGAGGAAGCCGAAGACTCCTCCCTGCGGCACCTCGAGGTCGAGGCCGTCTACCGCGAGGGTGTGGCCGCCCCGCCGCCGGCGATACACCTTGCGCAGTCCCGAGATCTCGACGACGTTCATCCGTCCGCATCCCCCGAAGGGGGCGGAACGATTCCCCGCCCCCCTCGATCCCGGCCGGCAAAGCTCATCCGGCCTCAATCACACCGCAGGCGATCCGGGCACCGGCCGCACCGCTCGCGGGATCCGTGTAGTTGTCGGCAAGGGCGTGAATCACGAACGCCGTCCGGTTGCCGGAGAGCAGCTCGGCGATCGTGAACCGGTCGGTCGTCACCCGGAGGTGACCCGTCCCGTCGCCCATCACCAGCAGCACCGGAAGGTCGCCGTCGTGATCGTCGTGTGACTGCCCCGATTCCGCGGTGCCGAGATGCGAGCCGGCGTCGCCGAACGGATCGCAGTCGCCGATCCCGTGCACGTGGACGCCGTGGAAGCCCGGCGCCAGTCTCTGCACCGAGGCCTTGAGCGAAACGTAGCCCTGCTCCTGGGAGAGCTTGACGACGCCGACGGTGTCGCCGGCGGCGTTCTTGATCGTGGACTTGGCCTCCGGGCTGTCGGCGCCCACCGCACCGGTGAGAACGCCCCCCGCAGCCACAAGGCCGGCGATGGCTACGACCACAAAGACTCGAGTGAATCTCTTCATGTCTCTTCCCCTCCCTGACATCCCCTGCGAACGGCCGGCGGCCGCTCTCTCGACGAGAGTACGAGGACACGGAGTCCCGTCCCACCCGGCCTCCCCCACAGTCTGGGGCGAATCCCTCCGCCGGCGGACGGGGTGCTGGCACCACCGCAGGGCGCCACCAAATGTCCTGCAGCCACCATTTCTCCACAGCCCGGATCTCCCGCATAATCGCCCCGTGACGGGCTCCCTTCCAGGCAGGCCGCCCCGCTCGGGCTCGGCCCTGATGAATCGTGCGCTGGTTGCCGGGGCTCTCGCCTGCTACATCGGGATCGTTTACGCCGTCATCGTCGTCGGCGTGGGGCGCGGGTCCGGGAGGACCGCTCTCTCGGTTCTTGCGACTGCGGTGGTCGCCGTCACCTTCGAGCGCGTCCGCGCCGGCGCCCAACGTCTTGCGAACCGCCTGACGTTCGGCCAGCGACGGACACCGCTCGAAGTCATCTCCCAACTTTCCCGTCGGGTCGCCCGAACGTATGACGCGGGCACCGTTCTCGGCGAGCTGGCGCGGGTGACGCAAGAGGGAACAGGGGCCGCTCGCGCAGTGGTGTGGCTACGGGTCGGAGAGACGCTGACGGCCGCCGCAGCACATCCGTCGGCGGGATCCCCCTTGGGCCGGACGGCCGCGCTCCCCCCCACGGGGATTGCTCTTCCTCCCCTACCAGGAGGCAACGCGGCGATTTCGATCGAGCACGGCGGCGAGCTGCTCGGCGCGATCGCGATCACCCGGAGATCCCAAGAGGCACGTCACGACGCCCGGCTGCTCGCCGATATCGCGTCTGCCGCCGGACTCGTGCTTCACAACCTCCGTCTCACCGGCGACCTTGCCGCACGTGTCGCTCAGGCAGAGGCGCAAGCCGCGGAGTTGCGGGCGTCGAGAACCAGAATCGTCGAGGCGCAAGACGCGGAGCGCCGAAGAATCGAGCGGGACATCCACGACGGCGCGCAGCAACATCTCGTGGCGTTCGCGGTCAAGCTGCGGATGGCGCGCAGCCTCGCGGAGCGCGATCTTGCCTCGGCCCGCACGCTGGTCGCCGATCTTCGGGCCGATAACGACGTTACCTTGGAGACACTGAGGGATCTGTCGCGAGGCATCTATCCGGCCCTTCTTGCGGACAAGGGCCCGGCCGCAGCTCTTCGCGCCCAATGCAAGCGTTCGCCCATTCCGGTCACGATCCAGGCGCGCCGCGTCGGACGGTTCTCTCCCGAGGCGGAGGCGGCCGCGTATTTCGTGTGTATGGAAGCTGTGCAGAATGCCGCCAAGCACTCGCGGGCGAGTGCCGTGAACGTGGAGCTTCGCGGCGATGCGAAAGCGCTCCTGTTTACGGTCGCCGACCACGGAGCCGGATTCGACCCGGCCGCGGTGCCGGCAGGGTCGGGCCTCATCAACATGGCCGACCGCATCTCGGCCGTCGGCGGCAGCATCGAGATCGACTCGGCGCCGGACCGAGGCACGACGATCTCAGGGCGCATTCCGAGCACCGGAAGCATCCGATGAAACGCGCGGCCGTCTGGGTAGTCGGGGTGGTGCTCATCGCCGTCGGCGCCCTGATGATCATGCGGTCGGATGCCGGAGTTATTGTCGGGCCGCTGGCTCCACTCGCGCTGTTCATGGCGGCATCCTTTGTCGTCGAGCACGGCGCGAGAATCGTCCGACCTTGGATCGACCGGCGCCGGAAGCAGCCGAAGCGTGGACTGGTGTTCCTCGTGCTCTTCTGGACCTTCACGGCGTCGGTGGGCGCTTGGCTCCTGGCCGGGATGGCCGCCGCCGTGGTGGGCGCCGTACCTTCGGCCCACGCGGCGTTGCATCGAGCCGGACGAACGACCGCACCGAAGGACGTGCAGGCCACGGGGTACTCCTTCAGCCCACCGCAAATCACCCTGGCGGCGGGACGCTACAACACGATCCGCTTCACGAACAAGGACTCGAAAGTAGGACACAACTTCAGCTTGTACGAGCCGGCACCGCCCAAGGAAGGCGACGAGGGCACCGAACTCGATCTTCGTTACGCCGGACGGGTCTACACAGGTCCCATCACGCGCGAGTTCTCGTTCCTGCCGCCTTCGCCCGGGTTCTACATCTTTCAGTGCGACGTGGAAGACGATAGCGTCGGATTCCACGGCGACTTCATGTACGGCACCGCCCAGGTCGTGACGGCCGCCGAGGTGGAACCGGAGCCACCCGCCGGGAGTGTCGCCCGGGGGCTGGCGAGCGCATTCCATTACGCGCAGGGTCCGGTGACGACCGCCGTCGACTACGTGTTCAGCATCATCAGTCTCGGTCTGGGAATCTTCCTTGTGCGGCGACGGGCCAACGACCGAGTGGCCAGGTTCTTCGCCGTCGGACTCGTCGGAACGGCAGCCGCCTACAACATTCAGGGACACGCCGCGCTGGACGTGGTCCCGCAGCTCGCCAACGTCATCCATCCTGTGTTCGTCCACCCGCTGTCCGGGCTTGCGTACGCGTTCGCACTCATCCTCTTTCCCGACGGGAAACTCGTGCCCCGTGTTCGCCCCGCGTTTCGCCATCTCCTGCGAGCCGTTGTGCTCCTGACACTCATCATGGTGGTGGCCGTCGGAGACGCTTTCGAACCGGCGCCCGGTCCCGGTCACGCTCAGGCATTCGTCCAATCCTTCGGGTTGCTCATCCCGCTGGTCGGCGTGGCAGCACAGGCCTACCGGTACCGGCGCGCGCCGACGCCCGAGGAGCGCCAGCAATCGAAGGTCTTGTTGTGGGCGCTCGGCCCTGCGCTCGCGTTTGGCTTCTTCGTCGTTGTCGTGCGTCTGCTCGGAGGCACCGGAGGAGCGTTCGCCTCCGAGCGCGTAGCCGACCTGCAGACGATCGCGTTTCGCACGTTCCAGCCGATCTTCATCGTCATTCCCGCGGCACTGATCGTCGGCATTCTGAGATACCGGCTGTGGGATCTAGATGTCGTGATCAGCAAGGCCATCGTGTACGGGTCGCTCGCAGCCTTCATCGCCGGGGTGTACGTCGCGGTCGTCGCCGGTCTGGGAGCCGTCCTGGGCGCACAGCGCAACGACGCCCTCGCCATCGCCGCCATCGCACTCGTCGCGATCGCGTTCGAACCGCTGCGAGAACGGCTCCGACTGCTTGCGAACCGGGTCGTGTACGGCGAGAGATTATCGCCGTACGAGGCGGTTGCCGACCTGTCGCGGCGCCTCGCCGGCGCGCCCTCCGCCGACGAGATTCTTCGACGCACGAGTGACTCGGTGGCGGCCGCGATCGGAGCGGAGCGCGTCCGCGTCGTGGTCGCGCTGCCCGGCGGCCGGGAGCGCACATTCGAGCCGCAGCCGGCCGACGGCGCTCCGGCGTTCGATCGAGTCGTGCCCGTTCTTCACCATGGAGATCGCGTCGGAGAGATCGGAGTGGCAGGCCCTCCGGGCAATCCGCCGACCCCTGCCGACCACCGGCTGTTGGATGCGTTGGCATCGCACGCGGGACTCGCGTTTCATGCCGTCCGTCTCGGAGCGCAGCTCGAGACAAGGCTGACGGAAATGCGAGCACAGGCCGAGGCCCTGGCGGAGTCACGACAGCGGCTGGTGAACGCGCAGGACGCCGAGCAGCGGCGCGTCGAGCGCGAAATCACCGGCAGCGTCGAGCGAGCGCTCGAGGACATCGGCACGCGTCTCGCGCAAGCGGAGCGAGCCGGGTCACGAAAGCGACTGAGCGCGCTGCTCGAATCCGTCGCAGCCGACGCGGTCGGCGTATTGGACACGTTGCGAACCCTCGCGCGCGGCATCTTCCCTCCCGTGTTGGCGGACAAGGGAGTGGTCGCGGCGCTTCAGAGTCAGGCAAGAGCACTCGACGCCGGCGTGCAAGTTAGAGACGACGGAGCACCTCCCAGGTTCGACCGATCCGCCGAAGCAGCCGTGTACTTCTGCTGCATCCGGGCGGCACGCGATGCCGTGCGCGCGGGAGCCGGTGAGGTCGAGATCAGGCTCGGCGCGGACGGGGACTGGGTGACGTTCTCGGTCGAGGCCGACGTGTATCCGCTTCGCGACGCCGAGAGCTTCCAGCTCTTGGCCGACCGCGTCGCCGCCCTGGGCGGGATTCTCGAGACGGGGGAGCAGCCGGCCCTCAGCGGCCGCGTACCCAGCTCATAGAAACGTGATGAGCTGAACGGGGCCTTGCGCTTTCCCCTCGCCGTTCATGACGATGTAGTCGGTCACTCCGTTGCGATCGAAGTCTATCGCCGCAACAGCGTCGCCGGACCCGAGAGGTGGATCTCCTTCAGGACCCAGAGGAGGCTGGACCACCGGGATCTGGGTAAAGGTGAACTGCGATGAGTCCTGTACGAGCATCAGATCTGGATGGGTGTCGCCCTGAAGAACGTAGATATCCTTCCGTCCGTCGAGGTTGACGTCTCCCGCCTCGACTTTCTGACCGAGCTGTAAGCCGAGGACCCCGGTCGGCGGGCCGAAGACCCCCGAGGCATTCTGCAGCCGAATCTGGAACGTCGCCGCCCGCACTTGGGCGATGTCTAGGCGGCCGTCTTTGTTGAGATCGACCAGCTCGGCATCGGCCCATGCTCCGCTCAGGCTCGACGCCGCAGTGATGTCGGCGAACTGCGTCCCACCGACGTTGCGGTAGAGCTTGATCCCATTCTTTCCGCAGACGAGTAGATCTTGCCAGCCGTCCTTGTTCACATCGGCGGCTTGAGCGCAGTTGGCGCCGGCCTCGACGTTGAGGCCGTATGCCGGCGAGTCCACGAAACGCGTCCCACCTTGATTGATAAACAAGCGATTCGGTGTCGGCTGCCCATCGGTTCGGGGCGTTGCGTTGCCGACGAAGAGGTCGGGATACTTGTCGTGGTTCACGTCGATGAAGGTCGCGTAGCGGCCCCGTCCCAGCGGATCGGTAACCCCGAACTCAGCCGCGCGATTGGTGAAGACTCCAGCCGGTTTTTGAATGTATAGCTCGTTCGACTTGACGACGGTCCCTTCAGCGGCGCCGGAGGTGCAATACAGATCGATGTAGAGATCGGCGTTCACATTGCCCCAAGCGCAATCGTGACGATCCGGAGGTCCGGCGGGGAACGTTCGCACCGAAGTGAACGTGCCGTTCTTGTTGTTGCGATAGAGTATGGCGCCTGCCTGGAAATGACGGACGAGCATGACGTCGGACCAGCCGTCGCGGTTGTAGTCGCCGACGTTGGCGGACCAGGAGTGCGTGATCTCGAAGATACCGGCGGCCGCCGCGCGGTCCACCGGTACGACGACGCTTGCGACCGCAGCGGTGCCTGTTCCGGACCCTCCGACGGCCAGGGCAAGGCAGAAGCCGGCCAATGCGATGCCCCCAACTGTTGCCCTCGTGCGAATTGTCGCCTCCTCGATCGTCGCCCCAGCCGGGCCCGCCCGGCGGCTGGCTCTCTAGTATTCGCTCTGAGATCGGCATTTCCCTTCCCCGCGCCGGGTGGGGTGATCGAGAGCATCGCCGCCACAAGTAGCGCGCAGTACCCAACGCTCCGACCCATCGGCCGTCAAGGGCCGCAGATCAGGGCTGATCGCCTTTTCAGCGTTTCCGCTGGTGGTGGGGCGAGGGTTCGAACCTCGGAAGGCTGAGCCACCTGATTTACAGTCAGGCCCCTTTGGCCACTTGGGTACCCCACCAGAAACGCGGTCGGGCGCGAGGCCCTCCCGAGCGGCGGATAGTGTACCCTCTCGCGCCATGGCCAAGGACTCCTCTTTCGACGTCGTCTCCCAGGTGGATCGCCAGGAGGTCGACAACGCGCTGAACCAAGCCAAGAAGGAGCTCGCCCAGCGCTTCGATTTCAAGGGGACCGACGCGGCGATCGACTGGTCGGGAGACCTGGCGATCGAGATCAAGGCCAACGCCGAGCAGAGGGTGCAAGCCGCGTACGACGTGTTCGGCGAGAAATGCGTGCGCCGCCTGGTTTCGCTGAAGGCGCTCAAAGCCGGCGAGATCAAGCCGACAGGCGGCGGTGGATTCAAGATGACCGTCGAGATCAACCAGGGCATCGCCACCGAGAAGGCCAGGGAGATGGTCAAGGCCATCAAGGACGCGAAGCTCAAGGTTCAGGCGGCCATCCAAGGCGACCAAGTGCGCGTAAGCGGTTCGAAGAAGGACGACCTTCAGGCCGTCATCCAGTTGCTCAAGGAGCAGGACTTCGATATCCCGCTCCAGTTCATCAACTACCGCTGATCGCGCTCCTCCGGCAGGTTCCCCGAGAGCCTCTCACAACGTCGCCGTAGAGCGGCTGGATCCCGTGTGAGATAAGGGCTCTCCTCGTGGAGAGCCCTTACCTCACTACTTGCCCTTGTCCTTCTTGGGCTTCTTCTTTTCCTTCTTCGGCTTGTCTCTGCCCTTGGCCATGGCCCACCTCTCCATATCGACCTGGACCGAGTCTAACCCCTAAAGGTCAGCCCGCGAAGGCGACGAGGAGCGTGAATCTCGAGGGCTGCGCGGCCTTGCCGGCGAGATCTGACGTCGTGACCTCGGCCGTGTACCACCCGGTAAGGTTCGGCACGGGCGCGGACCATGTACAGGACGTCCTAGACGTGTCGCAGGACACGGTGGCGGTGTAGTTCCAGATCTTCTGCGTTCCGGTGTACTCGACGTTGACCGTCCCGATGCCGGAGAAGTTGTCGGTGGCCGTGCCCTCCATGCTCTCGCCGACGAGGCGGACGGCCACGTCTGTGCCCACCGGCACGGACGGCGGCTTCTCCAGGTCGGTCTCGACGGTAAGCGCCGGAGGCGTCGTGTCAATCCCCACTCCCGACAGGACCACCTTGTGCGGACTACCGCCGGCGTTGTTGGTGATCGCGAGCCACCCGGTGCGCGTCCCGATGGCAACCGGCTTGAACTTCACGTCCACCGTGCACGTCGCGTTGTAGGCGAGGGTCTTTCCCGAGCAGGTCTCGCCGCTCAACAAATAGTCGTTCTTATGGGTCCCGCCGATCGCCACTGTGCCGATCTTCAGCGCAACGGATCCGATGCTCGTCACCGTGATACGGCGCGCGGCGCTCGTCTCGGGGCCGGCGACCTGACCGAAGCTCAGCGCCGTCGTGCTCAGCCGGATCTTCGGTCCGGTGCCGGTGCCGTTGAGCACGGCGACATACGGGGCGTCCGCCGCGTTGGCTGCGACGCGTAACGACGCCGTGCGGAGGCCGCCGGCCGCCGGCTTGAACTTCACCAGGATCGAGCAGCTCGTTCCCACGGCGAGGGACTTACCCGTGCAGCCGTCGCTCGATTTCAGAAACTCGGTCGGGTTGAGCCCGGTGATCGTGACGCCGCTGATCGACAGCGGTCCCGATCCGACGCTGGTCACTGTGACAGACTTTCCGCCGCTCGTCGTGCCGACCAGGGTGTCGGGGAAGACCAGCTTGGTCGTGCTAAGTCGTCCGGCGGGACCGGCCGCCGCCGCGGTGCCGGCCGTCAGGGAAGCAAGCAGAACGAGCGCGCTTACGCACGTTCCCCTCCGGGGACTCAACGATCTCATGACGACCTCCCGCCTAGAATGCCGCGCCCGACTGGTTTCCATGCCCGGGGGCGCTTCTCCTGCATCAGGCGCCGGCACCGACCCGGTCAATCCGAACCAGGGCGGGAAGACGATACCGCCGGCGCGAGTCTGCTCGGTGAGTCAGACCACGATAACCGTGAACCAGTGACCGTTAGCCGGCACCGTGCCGCCCCGGTCTCGGGGCAGCACCATCACCGCGTACCAGCCGGTCTCCTGCGGGACGGGCGCCTGCCATGTGCACGAGAGCCGGGTGCTGTCGTCGCACTCCAGCGTGGCGGTGAAGGTCCAGTCCCGGCCCGTCCCGTCGTAGAACAGAGTCACCGAGGCAATGCCCGACCAGTTGTCTGTCGCCGTCCCGGACATCGGTTGGTTCTTCTGGCGCACCGAGGTGTCGGACAAGAGCTGGCCATGGGGTTTCTTGAAGTCCGAGTTCTCCTCGGCGAACGGCGGAACTGTGTCGATTCCCCGGCCGACCAGGGCGACCGCGTGCGGGCTTCCCGGGGCGTTGCTCGGGATCGAGAATCGGGCCTTACGGATGCCGACGAAGCTCGGCCGGAACTTGGCGTCCATCGTGCAGGCCGCGCTCGGTGCGAGCGAGCGGAAGGAACATGTGTCTCCGGACTTGAAAAAGTCACCCACGTTGAGGCCGAGGATCGACACAGTCTGGATCGCGAGCGGCGCGGTCCCGACGTTGCGAAGGGTGACGCGCTTCGCGGCGCTGGTGTTTCCGCCTTGGACGGAACCGAAATCCACGGTTGAGGCGCTGAGCCGGACCGCGGGCGCGGCGGCTCGTGCCGTGCCCATCGCCAACACGCCCACGAGCAACAGCGCGAAGGCGGCGACCATCGGCCGGCTAGGTGTCTTTAGAGTCATCTCTTGTGTCCCCCCCCGGACCCGGCCGTGGTGAAGCTCTCCCGCGACCGGACGATTTCCTGTAGATTCTACCGGTTTCGCGCGCCCCGCGCGAGGGGGTTCCAAGAATTGCGAAGGGAGGAGGCCCCTGCCTCCTCCCTCGCCGGTTTCTGGTGGCCGCCTAGGCTGTGGGGTCCTCGAGGTTCGGCACGACCACCGGGGGCGCCGCGGGAAGCTCGCTCGCCGGAAGGGCCGGGATCAGGCCGCCGGTGATGTCGTCGGGGTCGGCGTCCGGCACCGCCGGGGCCGCCGGGACGATCACGATCAGCGCGGTGACGGTGACCGGTGTCGCCTGCACATTCGTGGCCCGGTCGCGGGCGGTGATCCGGAGCGTGTAGAGCCCGGGTTCGGCCGGCAGGGCCGCGTCCCAGTCGCATTCGGTCCGCAGTTCGGTGGTGCAGGTCACGACCGCGTCGCTGTAGAAGGTCTTGCTGAAGGGGGTCTTCTCGTCTTTGTCGAACCGGACGGTGACGATGTCGACGCCGGAGAAGTCGTCCGCCGCGCTTCCCGTCACCCGGTCCCCACTCACGAAGACCGACGGGGCGGGGCCCTCGTTGGTCGCCGTGGACTCCGGCTCGATCTTGTCGGTCCCTATGCCGTTAAGTGCCAGCTTGGCGGGGCTGGCGGGGG
>JBKKBZ010000015.1:0-37823 GCA_046713235.1 Actinomycetota bacterium
GACGATGAGAGCGCCGAGGACCGGATCGTCGGCGTTGCAGGCAAAGTGGTCGGCGAGGCGATCAACCGCGTGCGGGACGCGATGTTCGCGTCCGACTCGTTGGAGGTCGTCTTGGGCGGCCCCGATGCGGTCAAGGACGTCCTGTTGGAGATCTTGGGCCGGCACCGCGAACGGCTGGAGCGCCTGGGACTCGACAGCCTGGACTAGTGCGTGTGCGAGCCCGACTTCTCGGTCTCGCGGATCCGCTTGCACAAGCCGGCCAGCAGTTTGCGGGCCAGCGCCGGCGAATGGTCGATGAGCGCCATGAAGTTCCAGGACGCGATGGTCAGCGTATGGACTTCGGTTTCGGCGGTGACCGTCGCCGAACGCGGACCCCGGTCCAGCAGCGAGATCTCTCCGAAGTAGTCGCCCGCGTTGAGCTTCGCCTTCGTCCGGCCCTTGACCGACACGCGGGCCGTTCCGGCCGTAATCATGTGGAACGCGACGCCGGTCGTTCCTTCTTCGACGATCATTCGTCCGGGCGCGAACGAGACCTCTTTCGAGGTTTCCAGCAACTCTTTCAAGTCCTTCTTCGAAAGCTCTTCGAACAACGGGACCGCCGCAAGCAGCGCGGTCGGGTTCGCTCGCTTGGTCATAAATTTTCCTTTCGCCAGCGGAATCGACCGGAATGATACGCCGGAATAGTGGGAGGGTCAGTCCAGCCAGACGCGATCCGGGTTTTGGGGATCGTCGATCGGTGAGGAAATGAACAGGACGCGGCACTCGTCGCCGAACTCGCCGCTGTGGCGCGTGTTCGACGGGATGATCCACACGTCCCCCGGCTTCACCGGCCGGGTGACGTCGCCGACGGTGACGCTTCCCGATCCGGCCAGCACGTAGCCGACCTCGTCGTGAGTCACGTGAATATGCTTCTTGAACGGTCCGGCGTGACCCTGGAACACGAAGACGCTCGACTGCCGGCCGTGACCGAGGTAGGTGCGCTTGAACGGGTCGTCTGTCGTCAGCGCATCTTTCTCGATCGACTCCGCAACGTTAATCACGTCCACTCGGGTCATCGGTTGCTCCTGCTGGCAGCACGGGCACGTGTACATGTCATAGCCTCCTCGCGACGACGGCTTCGAACAAGAAGTGATACGTCTCGGCGTGGCGCTTTGCCTCCCATACGTCGGCGCCCCAGATATAGGCGCCGTGATCGCGCACGAGGATGGCATGAGCTGCGGCAAAGTCGGGTTCGCCTAGCACTCGCTCGACCTCGTCTGTGAGCTGCGCCTCGTGTTGCGTGTTCGCGATCACCGGGACCACGTGCAGGTCGGTGTTGGACACCCCGGCGATGCCCTTCAGCATCTCGAGCCCTTCGATGGTCAGAGGTTTCTTTCCGGCGGCGTCGGCGGCCAGCACCGGTGAGAGGGCATGCGAATGCACGACCGAGCCCGCACCCCGCCGGCGGACGATCGCGCAGAAGATGGAGGTGCACTCGCTGGGAGCAAGACCGGACCCCGGTGGCGAAGCCGTCACGGCGCTGCCGTCCACGGCGACGACGAAGAAATCCGCAGGCGCCACTCGCTCCTTGTGCACGCCGGTGGGCGCCACGAGCAGGCCGCGGGGTCCCATCGCGCAGATTCCCCCGCCGGTTCCGGAAACCCAACCCTTGTCGTAGAAGAGGCGGAGCATCTCACACAGAAGCTCGCGGGCGGGCTGCTCCTCCTGGGGACCGATCATTGAGCGGTGAATATTCGCTCGGCTGGGACGGCGTCAAGCGAGCGGCGGCATGCATGGATGCGATAGAACCCTTGCGTGTCGCTCACCAGAGCCGATCACGCCCGGCGCCTCTTCGACGGCATCGCTCGCCCCTACGAATGGCCGGCCGAGCTACTTTCGTTCGGTCAGTACGGCCGGTGGCGCCGTTTCGCGGTAAGCAGGCTCCCGAAGACGGAAAACGCATTCGTTCTCGACGTCGCGACTGGAACCGGGCTCGTTGCCCGCGACGCGCGCAAGGCCGCCGGCGCCCGGGTGGTCGGGCTCGATCAGAGCGACGGCATGCTCGCGCAGGCCAAGCATCTCGGGATGCCTCTCGTCGCCGGGTCCGCCGATCGGCTGCCATTTTCCGACGGCGCGTTCGACGGCCTCACCCACACCTATCTGCTGCGCTACGTGGATGACCCGGAAGGGACGCTCGCTGAGCTTTCGCGGACGCTGAAGCCGGGCGGCGTGATGGTATCCGTCGAGTTCGGACGTCCGGCCACGTGGTGGGCGCGCCCGCTGTGGGATCTCCACGCATTGCACGTGATGCGGATCGCCGCGGGGTTCATCTCCCCGGGCTGGCGCGAGGTTGGAGGATTCCTCGGCCGAAGCATCGTGGAGTGGACCGAACGGTATGCTCCGGGCGACATTGCCGCGATGTGGCGTCGGTCGGGCCTGACCGACGTTCGTTTTCGCGAGCTGAGCTTCGGAGCGGGAGTCGTGACGTGGGGACGAAGGAAATGAGCCAATCTTCTCCGCCCGCTTTCTACGCGCTGAGACCAGGCGGCTGGCGTGACTACCTGACCCTGCTTCATCCTCCCTACACCGCCTGGCACCTGTCCTACGTCTGTCTGGGGTGGGCGTCGGCACCGGTCGTACATCTCGACCGGCTGATCGCACTTCTTGTCGCGTTCTTTCTGGCCGTCGGCATCGGCGCGCACGCCCTAGACGAGCTGAACGGCCGCCCCTTGCGAACGAGAATCCCCGCGCCGGTGCTGCGTGTGTCGGCGTCGACGAGCATCGCATTGGCGATGGCGATCGGCGTGGTCGGCGCGTCCCGGACCTCTTGGTGGTTGTTGCTCTTCGTAGCGGCCGGAGGATTCGTCGTGGTCGCCTACAACCTCGAGCTGTTCGGCGGGCGGTTCCACAGCGACCTGTGGTTCTCGCTGGCGTGGGGAGGCTTTCCGGCGCTGACCGCGTCGTGGGCCAACGCCCTGGAGCCCACGGTGACCGGAATCCTGGTTGCGGCCGGCTGCACCTGGGCGTCGCTGGCCCAGCGCGCCCTGTCCACCCCCGTCCGGCGCCTCAGGCGATCCACCAGGCGAGTTGAGGGGCTCGTCGAGCGATCCGACGGATCGGTCGAGGTCATTGACCCCGCTTTTCTGAGGGCTTCGCCGGAGCGTGCGCTTCGGGCGCTGAGCGCTGCCCTCCCGGCCCTCGCGGCGGCCGCCGTTCTCGCTCGGGTATGACCTCTTCCTCGATGGGGAAGGATTCATCTGGTTTGCGACGAATCAAACACATGCAGGTCGGGTAGCTAACAGGAGGAGGGACGGTATGGGACGAAGCATCCGTCGAAACGTGCTTGGAGTAGGGCTGGCCATCGCGCTGGCAGGGGGGATACTCGGGGGCCCGACGAGGGCCGGGGCGGTCGGTCCGAACCGCAGCGGTTTCATCACCTCGAGGGACGGTCAGACGCAGATCCACTTCAGCCTGTTCCTTCCGCCGGGAGCCTCGGCAACGAATCAAGTTCCGGTGATCTTCCGAACCCACGGGTGGGGCGGAAGGGGAGAGACGAACGTGGATCTCGCCGGATCCTCCACGTCGGCGAAATTCATCAACGCGGGATACGCACTGATGACCTGGGACCAGCGCGGCTTCGGTACATCCGGCGGTGAGGCCCAGATAAATCACCCGGACTACGAGGTCAAGGACGTCAAAGCCCTGATCGATTACGTCGCCGACCCCTCGATCAACCCGGAGATCCTGCTAGACGGTGCCGGCGATCCGCGAATGGGGATGAGCGGGGGTTCCTACGCAGGCGGCATCCAGCTCGTGACGGCGGCGCACGACAAGCGCGTCGACGCGATCGCTCCGGAGATCGCCTGGAACCACCTTCCCCAGTCGCTCTTCCCGAACGGCGTGCCGAAGCTCGTGTGGGACACCGCACTCTACGGAGTCGGCATGACCTCGGTGACCGGCGGCTTGCCGTCGCAGACCGGGAACTACGCGCCGGAGATCCATCAGTCCTACGCAACAACGACGGTGACCAACGACCCCGACCCGTGGAATGGCTGGTTCGACGCCCGGAGCAACCGGCACTGGGTCGGAAACATCACGGCGCCGGCTTTCATCATGCAGGGAACCGTGGACACGTTGTTCACGATCAACCAGGGGCTGGCCAACTTCCTCGCCATCCGCAAGAACGCGCCGGCCAAAATCATGCTCTACAACACCGGGCACACGCTCGGGACCGTCACGGCGGCGTCGGGCGACTCGCGTGCACGTGCCGACGCGGCGATGCTCAACTGGTTCGCCAAGTATCTGAAGGGCCTGCCGGTGAGCGCGAGCGATCCGGTGGTGGACCCTGCCGTTCCGATCGTTTACATGGACCAATTCGCCACCTGGCGGACGTCATCGGTGTGGCCGGTCGCGGCAAGCAGGGGTTTTTATGCTGAGGCGTATAACCTCGTCACCGGACCCGCGCCGACCGGCGGCGGCGCAGCCGGGTCGGGCAACCCCAACAGAAGCGAGCTGTCGCAGCGCTTCAATCTCCTGACGGCGAAGGGCGGCGACAAGCTCATCGTCGGGATCCCTCGCGTCACGGGCGTCGCCAGCGGGACCGGGACCGGGGGATTCCTGTTCTTCAAGCTCGTCAACACCTCAACGAACCAGGTTCTCGACGACCAGGTGACGCCGCTTCGGGTCGTGTTCAACGGCCTGAATCCCAAGGTGAAGTTCGATATAGACATGGAAGGGGTGTCGTACCTGTTGAAGAAGGGGGAAACCCTCGCCCTCGAGATTGCGACGGGCGGAGGGCAGTTCAGCGGCTATCGCGGTGCGGGACTCGTGCACCTGAAGTTTACCGTCCGAGTTCCGCTGGCTTAAGTTCGCAGAAAGCGCCGCGGGGCCACGGCGTGCCCTGCACGTATCGGCCTCGCGGCGCTGTTTCTTTGCAGCCTCGGGTTAAATCTCGCCGTCCTGCTCGTCGTCTTTGGCAAGATCGATCAGACCCAGACGCAGGGCCGCGGTGACCGCCCCGGCGCGCTTTTGCACCTGAAGCTTTTCGAAGACGCTCGAGAGATAAGCCTTTACGGTCCGCTCGCTGACGAACAGGCGCTCGGCGATCTGCTTGTTCGAAAGACCGCGGGCAAGCAGACGCAGAACCTGGATCTGCCGCTGGGTGAAGGTCTGCGTTGCAAAGGCAGCCTTGTCCGCCACCTGAGTGGTGTCGTCGGTGACGAGGCTGGGATCCTCGAACAGGATGCGGCTGCTGCCGACCGCGATCCGGTCTCCATGATGCAATTGCCGGACGCTGTGGAGACGCTCCTCGTTGACGTAGGTGCCGTTGTGGCTGCCTAGATCCTCGAGGAGCATGATCCCGCCTCGGCGCATGAAGATCGCATGCAGCCGGGAAACCAGCGGATCGTCGAGCACGACGTCGTTCTGGTCGCTCCGCCCAGCGGTCAGCTCTTCGCGGTCGAGCTGCACCCTGCGGCCGGCGACCGGACCGTGGATGAAGATGAGCAAGGGGATGGCCATAGCTGCCTATCCTGAGGGCGAGATTGGGTGCCGGTCAATGCCCGTTCGGGCAAGGCCAAGCGGTTCCGGCCTCGCCACATTTGCGGCCGTCGGACTCCTACGAGTCATGGACCTCTGTCCGGGGGCCCGTCATATCCGGGAGCCCGTCCAAGAGAACGCCTCACGCTGACCCGAACTCGGTTCCCGCGTCAAACGGCTAATATCGTCCCACCTTATGGAGGCGGGGCGCCGTCCTGCCCGGCGGAGGCGCCGGTTCGTCGGGGGTGAGGCCGAGACGATGACCGACTACTTTTCCGGTCCATCAACCCCCCGTGGGCGATCGAGAGCGATCCCCGGGGGCGATCTTCCGTCGGCATCGATCGCCGAAGGCATCACGGTGTTCCCACTGATCGGGGAGGGCATGAACATCAGTGTGGTACGGCTGGATCCCGGTGCGGTGGCTTCCGTCCATGTCCACGACGAGGAGCAGATGGGTTACGTGGTCGCCGGATCGATCGAGTTTCACGACGGAGAGCAGGTGACCCAGCTTCGTGCCGGCGACACGTATCACGCCCCCGCCGGGGCGCCTCACGGCGCCGCTGCGGGCCCCGAGGGTTGCCTCATCCTCGATGCCTTCGCGCCTGCTCGCTCCGCCTTGATCGCACTCCTGGGTCACGTATAGCGACGCCTAGCCGGCGACGGCGGGGCCTCGAAGAGCGCGCGCTCGACTGTTTCCGCCAGGGCGACGTCGGGCTCACGGCAGGCCAGCAGGTCGGCGAACAGCATCGACTCTCCGGCGCGCACGAAGACGTACGCGAAGTCGTCGGCGTCGAACGGCAACCTGATGGCGTAGCGCTCCGCGGTCTGACTCGATCACCTCTTGCCAGGTAGTCGCCACGTGCGATGGCCGCCCCGCGCCGCCGGCGGCTCCGGGATGTGCTTCACCCTCGGGGACTACGACCCGGAGGACCCCGAGTACCCCGAGGGTCTCGATCTGTGCATGGGAGGCGGTGCCGGTCCGACGCGGCCCCTCGTCTTTACCGATTGGATCGAGGAGAAGCCGTACATCGCCGAGTTCCTGGCCGGCGAGGCCGACGGCTGGTCGGGACTGGGTTTCGACGCGGCGGTCGTCGCGGCCGAATCGCGCATCGTTGGCCTGTGGTTCTCGGCGGTGTACCCGGAGTTGCCCGCTGATCCGGGAGGGGGCACCACACCGCCTCGGACGGGACATCCGGGCGGAGCGAAGCCGGGAGGCGGTCTCGGGACAAGCTCCGGAGGACCGCCGTCCGGGGTGTTGCCGGCAACCGGCCTCGACGGCACGAGCGCGATCCTGGGCTTGGCGGGCGTGGTTGCGGCCGTCAGGCTGCGCCGGCGGCGTGGCGACGCCGCGCCGGTCAGCCCTGGGCGCTGGCGCGGCGCAGATCGATCCTGCTCCCGGCCGCCGCCACCGCCGCACGAAGCATTGAGCCCAACTCGTCTCTGGGCCCAAACCTGGCAGCGTGCATGCTGACGACCCTCTGCGGTTTCAGGAAGACCTGCATGGCTCTCTTCGCGGACGATTCGCTGCTTGGATCGAAGACGCCAAAGGAGATACCGCCCATGGTCTTCAGGAGCGAGAAGCACGGGATATCGGTCATCCCGTCACCGACGTAGATCATGTTCTCGAACTGGATGCGCCTGCTCTCCTTGGGGACATCCACGTTGACGGCGAACGGCTTCTCGAGCGTCTCGCTCGGCGTAATGCCCTTGTTAATCTCGAAGAGGTAGCGGGTCTTCTCGGTGAAGGTGACGCAACGCTTGATGGAGGAGATGACCCCTCGTTCGTTCTCGCCGAAGCGGCAACCGTACCAGCCATCGAAGTACCTCCGAACGATTGAGCTTCCGCCGATCGCGTCTTCGAGGCCTCCGGAGATGATGTAGAACTCCACCGCAACGTCGGGAAGCTGTGCCGCCGAACGGCGCAGGTCCTCGAATACCTCGGGGATACCGGGCTGAAACTTGTCGTCCAGCGTTGCCCCAAAGTCTCTCAGCGATTGATTGGAGAGAAGCCCCATAGGTCGATTCTCGCCGACGTTGTCGAGAATGAGCTTCATATACGCGGGGCTCGGATCGAAGCCCTCGGCGACGAGAGCTATCGCATCCTCCCGCCAGAACTTGTCCGTGTCCACGCCGTGGGCGCTGAGGAGCAGGGACGTCGAATCGGGGACGAGCGTGTCATCGAAGTCGAAGACGACGGCTATAGTTTCCAGACGACCGCGTGGTGTCATGTGCGGTCTGGGGGTTCCTTCTCGCTTCGCATACCGTCGGCATCGCGCCCACGGGCGTCGCGGATACTTCTGGTCAGCCTGATCAGCTCCTCCGTCATCCTGTTCCGCTCCTGCGGGGTCGGCCCCGCGGCCTTGTCCGTTTCCCTCGGCTCGGTCATGGTTCCCCCTCCGTGACGGTCGATCTGAGGCTACAGCCACCCACCGACAACGTCGGCCAAGGCGTGATTCACGCACGCCGAGTGTGGGAAGTCCAGACGGACCAAAGTTCCTGGACATATAGCGAAGGTCCAAGGGGAAGGACGCCGCGTGATTCACGCTACGCGTTCCACAACACTTGACGATATCTCGTGCCGATTTCTGTGAGTTGGCACTGCGTCTGCCGTACCGACGAGCCGCCGAGGTTGCATCGCGGATCTGCCCAGTGCCGATCCCCACCGCGCCGCCTGGAAGGTGCTACAGGACGAGGGCGTTCGCCGGTTGGTACTCCCCAAGGCATATCTGATGCGATATACTCACTCCCAATGGACGTCGGCGCACTGGTTCGCGAGGCGCGGGTTCGGCGCGGGTTCACCCAGGCGGCGCTCGCGACGGCGGCCCGCACGTCCCAGCCGGCCATCGCCCGGCTTGAGGCGGGCCTCCTATCCCCGTCGGTAAAGACCCTGGAGCGCATCCTCGCCGCGCTGGGGCTAAGGCTCGAGATGGCCACGAAAGAGACGGACACCGGAGTAGACCGCACGCTGATCGCGCAGGCGCTGCGGCTGACTCCGAAGCAACGCCTGCGAAAACTCAAGCAAGAGCACGACGCAATCGCACGCATGCGACGCACGGCTCGGTTGGGATCGTGAGCGCTCCCCGCTTCGATCCCGAACGGTTGACGAGGCTGCTCGCCAAGCACAAGGTTCGCTTCGTGGTTATCGGGGGCGTCGCAGCCACTCTCCACGGCTCGCCACTGTCAACCGGCGACGTGGACGTGGCATACGAGAGGACCAAGGCGAATCTCGTGTGCCTCGCGGCCGCACTGGGAGAGGTCAATGCCCGTCTGCGGGGAATCGACGAGGACCTACCCTTCAGCGCGGATGCACGGACTCTGGAAGGCGGGTCAAACTTCACCTTCGTTACCGACATCGGCAACCTGGACTGCCTAGGCTGGAGCCAAGGCGTTGCCAGTTTCGAGGCTCTGGCCGATCGGGCAGTTGCCATGAATGTCTCCGGTCAGCGGATCCTCGTTGCGTCGCTCGACGACCTCATCGCAATGAAGCGAGCCGCCGGGCGGACGAAAGACCATCTCGCCCTCGTTTACCTGGAGGCCATCAAAGAGCATTTCTCGCGGTGACCCTTTCTGGACCCGGCGTTACCGAGTCGCGGCACGCCGGCGCAGCGCCGCCGCAACAAGCGCGAGCCCGAAGCCGATGCCCACGCCGGAGCCGGGGATCCCGGTTGACGGGAGGGTCCGCCGCTCCTTCTTCGGAAGCACGACCGGCTTCTGCGAAGGCTTGGGGGCCGGACTAGGTGGGGCCGCGGCCGCGACGAAGGGCGTGCCGCCTTCTTGCCTCAGGAATGCCGGGAGGGAGACGGCCCCGTCCCGGCGCGTGTCGGAGTACGCGGCCATCATCATGCCTTGCGCGTCGATGTCGATCGCAAAGTAGTCGCCCAGCCGCCGGTCGATGAGCTGCGCCTGGCAGATCGTCCCCTGCATGCAGATGGTGCCTGTGTGGAAGGGCTCGGCCGTTGCGCGGACGATGCGGAAACCCGGAACGGCCGAGCCGTCGCACCCCAGACCGTTAACGCTTTGCCCCGCCATTACGTTCCAGCCGTGATCGCCTTGGGTCTGGGCGTCGGAGCCGTCGAGGTGCACGTCGGCCTGGAACCACGCGACCGCGACTCGGCCGGTGTCGCCGACCGCCAGCCAGGGCCAGATGTCGGTCTTATCATCGGGGTCGATGCGCAGCGGCTTGGCCCAGTGGCGTCCCTGGTCGGTCGAGTAGGAGTAGTAGATCCCCGCCGGGTAGCCGCCGGCCGGCTCGCCCCCGAGAAGCGCGCCGATCTCGCCGGGAGTCTGCAGGCCGGCATCATCCCAGACGACGTAGAGGTTTCCCTGAGCATCAACGTCGAATGCCGGCCAGTGCGACAAGAGGTTGACGCCTCGGGCGACGACGTTGAGTTCTCGGTTCCCGAGGTCCCCGGACCGCGCGCTGCGAAATGCCGCCAGCGAGAGCGTCCCGTCTGCTGCGTAGTTCATCTCGTAGAGTGTGCCGTCACGCTTGTCCACACGAAGGTCGCCGAGCCCACCGGGATCGTTGACTCCGGGGGAAAACGTGACTCCGCCGTCGGTGCTCTTGTAGAGGACGTGGCCGAAGTTTCCGGCCGGGTCGCCGGGAGCAGTTCCTCCTGCGAATGCGTTGCCGACGAGATAGATCTCGTCCTTGCGGTCGGCTTCGCTCCACTGACGGTCGGTGATCGTTTGGGCAAAGAAATTCTGGAGCGTGAAGGAGCGGCCCACGTCCGTAGACTTGGACATGGCCACGTTGACGAGGTTGATCTCCGACAGGTACACCTGTCCGGCCGCGTCGATCGCGAAGTCCGGGTCGCTGAACCCCTGCAGCGGAAGGTTGTCCGGAACCTCGCGTGGCACGTAGGTCCAGGTGTCGCCGGCGTCGTCGCTCCACCACATGTAGGTCTGGCCGGTGTAGTTCTCCACGAAGGCGGTGGTGGTGTCGTCGGCAGCGGCTGCCGTGTAGAAATGTGTCGTCCCGGCGTGAGCAGCGTAGAGAATCGTGCCGTCGGGATGCGTTTGGAGCATCGGCTCGCCCCCGGCGCGGTGCTCGTCGACGTATCTCGGTGTCGAGAACGTCATGGGGAGCAGAGGTGCCGCACATGCGCCGTCTGCAGACGCGGGCGGAGCAACCAGCGCGAAGTTCAGCGCAACCACCGATCCGACGGCGAGGATCTTGCCGGTCATCGCATCATGTCTGCTTGCCCCGAAGACTGCGCAGTCGGACGCCGAGAGCTGCGGCCAAGGCGATCGCAATGAACCCGAGCGGTGCCGCGCCGGTGCCGGTGGACGGCGTCGTGCGCCGGTCCTTCTTCCCGAGCACGTTCGGGTCGCCGGTCGATCCCTTCGCAGGGGCGCGGTATGCGATGAGGTTCTCGAAGACCTGATATCCGGTGTAGGTCAGCGCGTACGACGAGAGTCCGAACGGGTGGTAGTTTTTCTCGGTCGGATCGGGCAGGATCGCGCCCGCGATCCGGACCACACCCTTGCCGAGCTTGACCTCGCCGAGAGAGGTGCCCACGATCAGTTGCGCGTCGGTGGCGGGCTTGGGGACACTGCGTACGGCCGTTCGGGCTGCCGTCGTTCCCCCCGCCGCCTGCCATGCGTCGCGATCGACGACCCAGTTCGGCGAGTCGCACCGGTCCACGGTGCAGCTCGCGTTGGCCGATCCCGACGAGCTAGTCACGTAGCCGATCGGAACCGGCTCGTAGGTTTGGTGGCGGTGCACGTATTGAACGCCGCCGATGGTGCCCCGGCCCTCGGCAGATCCCTCCTTGTTGACGCCCTTGGCCAGCGCCTGGTCGTAGGTCGGTCCGTTCCCGTCGTCGAAGTCCATCCACCCGGCGTAGAAGTACCCGCCGGAGACGTGCTCGGGCTTGATAGCCGGGAGGAGACCAGGCAGCCCCGCCATGGCTCCGTCGAGCAGCACGACGTTTCCGCCGTTCATGGCAAAGCTGCGCACGGCTGCCGCATACGCCGTGGCTCTGGAGGCGGGCACCCGGGAGGCGCCCGGAAGAAACTCGCCGGTGAGCACGAGCGAGTCGTAGCCGCTGAGGACGGACGGATCCGCGGCGATGGCCTCCGGCGTCAGCGCCTTCAGGTCCTTTCCGGGCGCTGCGTACCGATTCAGGTCGCGGAAGAAGTCCATTCTGGAGACGTCGTACGAGGCCTGACGTGGGACGGGAAAAGCTGCGTCGCGATTGAACGTCACGGTGTAGTCGGTCGGAGCCAGGCGCGCATCGTCGCGGCGGATTTGGTACGGGCCCGGCCTCGGGTCGTTGAGATCGATGCGAGCCCCGGCCTGGACGTAGGCAGATCCCTGGTTGAAGTAGCGCGCGACCTCGACGCACTTGCCCGGCTCGTCGCCGACGTGTTCGGGCGTGCCGCAGTAGTCCAGGATGAAGCTTGCTGCCGCGTTCGGTGAGACGGCGCGCACGTTGCCCGACGTCGCCTTGATCGTGAGGCCACCGTTGTAGAACCCGTCGGCCGGTCCCTTGACGTCGAAGCTGAACGTCATCGAACCCGGGAGCGAAGATCCGGTGATCGGCTCTTGCACCGGCAGACTCGCGATGCTCGAAACGGGGGGGGCGTTGCCGGCGCTGCGAATCCGGCGGGAGTCGAAGACGTAGGCGACCTTGCCTCCGGGCACGAATCGGACCGGCTTCTCCTCGAGCAAGGACGCTATTTGCGAGTAGATGAGGCCCTTGTTGCCGTCGATGTGCAACTGCTCCCATTCGGGGACGTAGCAGGTGCCCAACCCGCAGTTCGATAGGTGCGAGAACGCCATCTCGTTTGCGATGCCCACGGCATCGAGGCCGAGGGAGGAGTCCATCCAGTCGCCGAACGAGCCGGTGACCTGATAGTTGATCGTGTCCCAGACGGTCCCCCATTGATCGCTGCACATCGGCAGCCCGCCGCCGAATGCGGGCACGGACACCTCGCCCGGGCATTCGCCCTGCGGTGCGATAAGCGAACTCCAGAGCAGCCGTGACTCTGCATCTCGCCACGTTCGGATGCTCGTGTCGACGCTCAGGGCGTTCTTCCGGTAATCACGCTGCCCCGCGCCGAGGAGGGTGTACGAGAAGGATCTTGCCGACAGCATCCCGTGCAAATCGATGGCTCCGGCGAACCGGCCGTCGGACGCTCGTTGCCTTACGGAGCGCAGGAACTTGCTGTAGCCGCGAGTTTCCGGCTCGCTTGCCGGCGTGTACTGGGCGTCGGTGAAACCGATCGTCGGCCAGTCGCGATTGAGATCCATGCCGTTGCCGTTGTAGCGCTGGTAGAACACGCCTCCTTCGGTGAGGTCTCCCCGGTGCCAGCCGTCCGGGTTCGACAGCACGAAGTAGACGACGCCTTCGCGCAGGACCTCTCCGGCCGTGGGGCCGGAGTTCGACGGCTCGAGGATGCGCTTCGGAAACGGGGCCTCGTCGGCGCACGATGGAGCGGCGCCGGCGTCCTGCTCGCACGCGGCCCACGTCACGAGGTCCTCGACGGCGCGAATCCCTCCTTCGATTCCGGCGCGCTCGATGCCGTGGATGGACAGGGAGTAGGCGAAATGTTTGCGAGCGGCCTCGGGGGTGGAGGATTCGGCGTCGGTGACCTTGATGATGTACAGGTCGCGTTTGAGGCGGCTCAGGTCTTCTTGCGGGAGACCGGCGGACTGCAGCTCGTCCTCTGCGAACGCAGGATTATCGCGCAGCTCCTCCCGGAGGTTGATCACCCGAAGAAATCTCGGGAAGCGATCCTCCAGGAAGGACAGGCCTGAGAGCACGTCGTTCCACTGCAGAAATTGCACTGCACAGACGCGGCCCTTGGCCCAGGGGCTGATGGGCAGCTCGGTGCCGCCCAGCGGCCTCAGGCAGCCGTGGGGATCGGGGAAGACGCGGCCGAACTCCTCGTACGACGGGTCACTGGAGGCGGTGGGGAAGCCTGCAGCCCGTTGTGTCGGAAGGACGGCAAACAGACCCGCGACAAGCGCGAGAATTGCACCCGCACCGGCTAGTCGCCTCACGTATCCCTCCTCAGCCAGGGTGGAGTTTACCCAGAACGGACGGAACCACTCATTCGGCGGCACCGTTTCCTATCGAATTCGACGAAGCGAGCCTCACGTCCTGCCGGGGAGTGGTTGTCGCCCCTTATGCGAGGTGTTTACGGAAAAAAGCGATGGTCCGGTCCCAGGCGAGGCGCGCAGCCTCCTCGGCGTAGACGTCGGGGCGCGAATCGTTGAAGAACGCGTGCTCGGTCCCCGGATACATGTGCATCTCGGCGGAGACGCCGGCGTCGCGCATTCCGGAGAAGATCTTCTCGGCAGTCTCCGGGGTCGTCCAGGAGTCGTGCTCTGCGATGTGGCCGAGGACCGCGCCTCGAATCCGGGCGTAGTCGGGTTCGCCATGAGCGAAGGCGGGATAGAACGGGACCACCGCGTCGAGCGGCTCGACGGCTCCGAGCATGAGGGCGAGGCCTCCGCCGGCACAGAACCCGACGACCCCGATCTTCTTCGGCTCGACCGACGTCTGGGCTCGGAGGAAGTCCACCGCCCCGGACATGTCGCGCGCCGTCTCCTCCATCTTCATGGCCATCAGGAACTTGCCGGCCTCGTCGGGCTCCTTGGTCGTCGCGCCGTGATACAGGTCGGGGGCCAGAGCAACGAATCCTTCGGCGGCGAAACGGTCGCAGACGTCTTTGATGTGCGGCACGAGCCCCCACCATTCCTGGATGACGACTACGCCCGGTCCCGGAGACGAAGGTAGCGCCAGGTATCCGGTGCAGCTGTGGCCGTTGCTCGGAAACTGGACTTTCTCCCCCATGACGTCCCTCCCGGCGAGATGAAAGCGTGCGAGTGGGGAGAGTTTAGGGGACGAGCGGCGCGGAGGCGGCTTCGCCCGGCCGGTTTCCCGAGAGATCGAACTCCATTCCTTCCCATGCCGCCAGGGGAGGGTTTCCCAACGGCCCCCACAACTGCCGCGCACGAGATAGCTGGTCGTCGAGCTCCTCGTCCGTGTGGAGCGGGTCATGATGGAACAACACCAGTTGATTCACTTCGGCGACCTGTCCGAAGGTGACGACGTGCGCGACGCTCGAGTGTCCCCACCCCACGCGCTCGGGGTACTCGGACTCGGTGTATTGCGCGTCGTGTAGGAGCACATCGGCCTTCTCGGCGACGACGTACCCCGAGATCCACTCCGGGCCCACCGCCCGGAGATCAACTCCGAGAGCCGGCTCGTGATCGGGCAGGTAGGCGAGCGACCGGCCGTTCTCCTCGATCCGGTATCCGACGGTCGGGCCACGGTGGGAGATCGGATGGGCGACGATGCGGGCGGCTCCGATCTGCCACTCTTCTTCCGGCGCGTCGTGAAACTTGGGCCGTGAAGGGATGTCCGATAGGTGGACCGGGAAGAGGGGAGGAGACAGGTACCGCGCGATGCGCTCCTCGAGGCTTCGGATCGGCGAGGGCGGTCCCCAGATGTGCAGGTCGACCTCCGGGCTCCACAGAGCCGAGAAGAATCCCAGCCCCTCGAGGTGGTCTAGGTGGAGGTGCGTTAGGAACAAATGAATTGTCTGAGCGCAGGCGACGTCGATGGTCTGACCGAACGGCCTGATGCCGGTTCCGGCGTCGAGGACGAGGAGGGTTCCGTCGTCGAGACGAACCTCCACGCAGGACGTGTTTCCTCCGTAGCGAACGGTTTCCGGTCCCGGTGCCGCGAGCGAGCCACGGCACCCCCAAATCTTGGCGCGCACGTCCCGCGTCAGCCGGAACCCGGCCGGTCCAGCTCCCAGAACACCGCTAGGGCTCCGACAAACTCGTCGGCCCTTGCAAACAGCGGAACTGCCGTCACCGCGATCGTTCTGGATATGCCGTCGAGCCCGGAGATGCGGAACGGCCGGTGCGCCGGGATCTTGTCCCGCAGGGCAACGCCCAGAGGCAGGTCCTTGAGGTGCAGTGGCGTTCCGTCCAGATCCTCAGGGCTCCACATCGTGCCCCATTCGTTTTCCCCGAGCTCCCCGGCCTCGGCAAAAGTCTTCCCGAGAAGCCCCTCAGCGGCCTCGTTGAAATAGACGAGCCTGCCCTCCGGATCGACCACGAAAGTAGCCGTCGCGAGGTTGCCCGCCAGCTCGCGAGCCAGAATCAGAACGAGGCTTCGGGGCTTTGTCTGGGTCATCGCGGGGCGAGCCTAGCGCGCCGGGTCGGCCTCTCTCAAGGCTCGGTGCGAAGCGGGCTAGCCCGTTTGGGCGAAACGCCTAGCTCGAACGGGCAGACGTAGAAGGAACTTCCGCCGGTCATCTAGGTATCGCGATGTAGGCGTCTATCGTCATCTATGACGATCTTTGCACCGGGTGAGGGGTCACGCGTTGCGTCCACGCGAAGAATTCTCGACCGGATGTGTTGTTGTTTTTCTGGGAAATCCAGGCGTCTTTCGAGTCTCTCCAACGTTTCGCGTACCTAGTCCTGCATCAAAGCGTGCGTCCTTCCTACGCGACTCTCGTTATTGATGACATGGAGCCGCGTGCCGAAGCTGAGGGTATGGAAAACGCGAAGGTTACCCGCAAGAGCCGCAAGGTTCTGGGCGAGCTCGCCGCCTGGGGAGCCGTCGGATACACGGGCCGGGCCTTCGCTCCTGCTGCAGCTTCCTACGAAGGTGTGGACTCCGGCGCCCTCAACTACACGCACCTGGCCGACAGCGGTCGCCACCCCCTCCCAACCTCGGGCCGCGCCGCGCTGGCAAACCTCATCCCGCTGATCCACGCAATGCAGTGGGAGGCGGCATTCGCTCGCGAAGCCGGCCCTCTCTCCACATGGGGAAACTGATGGTCGCCCTGGCCATGTTCGTGGCGCAGCTCTTCGCTCGCCGCAGCTCCCGCTAAGAAACTCTCTCGCTCGCGCTCCCGGAGCGCTCGAGCCTCCCGTAATCTCTGAAAGCTCGCTAACGCTACTCGGCGTTCGTAGTCGCCAGCCGGAACGGTACGGGGAGCACCCCGGCGAGATCGGCCGCAAGTCGTCGCGCCTCGGATTCGCCGCCGTCCGTCGTGATCACGACCCTGCCGCCCTGAATGCCGGTCCCGCACGTAACGTCTCGGGAGATGGCCGGGCGGGACTGGACAACGGCGTCGACTGCGATCGCGATCTGACGCTTCACTTCGTCCTTCTCACAGGCGATCTTTCCGGTAGCGTCGGCGAAGGCTCGCCCGCCGGCGTCTGTGAGGGTGAGGGTGACGGTCCAATCGTTGCCAGGTTGCCCCTGGGCAACGCTTGCCCGCGAGATCTCGGCGGCGCCGAGCACCGAAGGCGCAAGATGAAGCTTGGGCCATTGAGCCGGAGGGCGCAGGTCCCCCTTGGCGTCGCGTGTCTCCTCGCAGTACCAGGCCGGGAGCCGTGGATCCACCGTCGAAACGGCGTCGCCGCAGTCCGACGGCGCGATGGAGGTGTAGGCCTTCGAGGCGGGTTTCACCTCTGCGAGCACCGGGCGAAGCTCCAGGCGCACGTTGCCGCGGAGCAACTTCGCGATTTGATCCCGCTGCCCGGCGTCCAGCGTTGCGCCGGTGGCGACCAGAACCGACTTGTCCTGGGCGCAGACGGCCGGCACGTTGTGGCCGTAGGCGTTCAGGCGCCTCTTGATGGTCTTGGCGGCCCGGGAGAGCACATCCTTGCCCACGTCAACCGACGGCGCGAAGACGAGGACGTCTCCGCGGATCTCGTTGCACGCGAGGGATTTCTCCGCCCCCGAGGAGCACGAGGTTGCAACCAGCACGAGCGCCGCCACAGCGAGCCGTTGCCTCATCGAACGGCGGAGAGCATCTTGCGAACGACGAAGGGAAGGATGCCGCCCTCGCGCACGTAGCGTACTTCGGTCGGCGTATCGAGCCGGCACAGCGCGTCGAACTCCACGGTGGTGCCGGTTTCGCCTTCGGCGACCACGTGCAGCGTGCCGCGCGGCTTCAGGCCGTCGGTGATGCCGGCGATCGTGATCGTCTCCCGCCCCGTGAGCCCGAGGGACTCCGCCGTGGAACCCTCGGGGAACTGCAGGGGAAGGACCCCCATCTGCGCGAGGTTCGACCGGTGGATGCGCTCGAAGGATTCCGCGATGACCACCCGAACACCGAGCAGAGCCGTTCCCTTCGCCGCCCAGTCCCGGCTGGATCCGGCGCCGTACTCCTTTCCGGCGAGAATCACCAGCGATACACCGCCGGCGCGGTACCGCTCCGCGGCATCGAACACCGGCATCTGCTCCCCGTCGGGCAGGTGCACCGTCATCCCGCCCTCCACACCGGGAACCAGTTTGTTGCGCAGCCTGATGTTCGCGAACGTTCCTCGGATCATGACCTCATGGTGGCCGCGGCGAGCACCGTAGGAATGCAGCCTGTCCTTGGCAACGCCCCGGCCGGCGAGCCACCGGCCGGCCGGCGAGTCGGCCTTGATCGAGCCGGCCGGCGAGATGTGGTCGGTTGTGACCGAGTCTCCCAAGAAGACAAGAATGCGCGCACCGACGACGTCGGCGATGGGATCGGGATCGAGCCCGATTCCCGCGACGAACGGCGGCTCGGTGATGTAGGTGGAGGCGGGATCCCATTCGTAGAGATCTCCCTCGGGGACCGGGAGCGCGTTCCAGCGCTCGTCGCCTTTCCCAAGCCGGTCTTTGCGTGCCCGGTAGGACTCGGGATCCATCGCCTTCGCCACCTCCGTCGCGATCTCCTCGTTGGTCGGCCAGATGTCGCGCAGGTACACGGGCCGTCCCTGGCGGTCGAGCGACAGAGGCTCGGTCGTGAGATCGATGTCGACCGTTCCGGCCAGGGCGTAGGCGACGACGAGTGGGGGAGACGCGAGGTAGGCGAGGCGAACCTGCGGGTGGATGCGTCCCTCGAAGTTGCGGTTGCCCGACAGCACGGCGGCAACCGCAAGGTCGTTGCCGTCGATGGCGGCAGCCACCTCGTTCGGCAGCGGTCCGGAGTTGCCTATACACGTGGTGCAGCCGAAGCCGACGAGGAAAAAGCCGAGCTTCTCGAGGGGCTCGACCAGCCCTGCCTTGCGCAGGTAGTCCATCACGACCGGGGAGCCCGGAGCCAGGCTCGTCTTGACCGTCGGCCGCACGTGGAGCCCGCGCTCGACCGCCTTTCTCGCGAGCAGCCCCGCACCCACCATGACCGATGGGTTCGAGGTGTTGGTGCACGAGGTGATTGCTGCGATGACGACCGAGCCGTCGGCGATCTCCTCCGTCCCTCCGGCCGTCTCGACGCGCGCGCGGACGAGCGCCGGCGCCTCCACCACGGCCGTTCCGCCGGGCGGGGGCATTCCGTCCCCGGTTCGGAGGGCCGTGATCTCCGCGCGGAAGGACGGCTTGACGGCCGCCAGCGCGAGGCGATCTTGCGGGCGCTTGGGTCCCGCAACCGAGGGCTCTACGGCCGACAAGTCGAAGGACAGCGTCTCATCGAATTCCGGCGCGGGATCACCGGTATTGCGGAAGAGACCCTGCACCTTCGCGTAGCGTTCGACGAGATCGATGACGTCGTCGTCGCGGCCGGTGCCGCGGAGGTAGGCGAGCACCTGGTCGTCGACCGGGAAGATTCCTTCGGTCGCACCGTACTCCGGCGACATGTTGGCGATAGTGGCGCGATCGGGGACGGCTAGGCCGTCGAGGCCGTCGCCGTAGAACTCCACGAACTTGCCGACGACGCCTTGTCGCCGGAGCAACTGCGTCACGGCGAGAACGAGGTCGGTGGCCGTTGCTCCTTCCGGCAGGGATCCGTTCAGCTCCACGCCGACGACGACCGGCGGGAGCAGCGGAACCGGTTCTCCGATCAGCGCCGCCTCGGCCTCGATGCCGCCCACACCCCAGCCGAGGACGCCGAGGCCTCCGATCATTGTTGTGTGGGAGTCGGTTCCCACGAGAGTGTCGGGGTAGGCGACGGCTTGCCCGTCGATCTCGCGGGTCATGACGACCCGCGAAAGGAACTCCAGATTGACCTGATGCACGATGCCGCTTCCCGGCGGCACGATCTCCAGGCCTCGAAAGGATTGCTGCGCCCAGCGCAAGAACGCGTAGCGCTCGAAGTTGCGCTCGTACTCCATCTCGACGTTGTCGCGGAACGCGAACGACGTCCCGAAGACGTCCACGAGGACCGAGTGGTCGATCACCAGGTCGCCGGGAATGAGCGGGTTCACGCGTCGAGGATCTCCTCCGAGCCTGGACACCGCCGCGCGCATCGCGGCTAGGTCGGCCACAACCGGGACACCGGTGAAGTCCTGAAACACGGCCCGGGCGGGGAAGAAGGGGATCTCGATCTCTGCCCCTTCGGTCGTAGAGTGACCGAGCAGAGCGTCGATGTGCGCCGGCTGGGTGCCACGACCCTGCCGGCGGAGCGCGTTCTCCAAGAAGATACGGGTTATGTACGGGAGCCGGGCCACAGCTTCGCCACCCGCCGCCCGCTCGAGACTCCAGTAGCCGACACTTCCGCCGGCGATGGCCAGGCGATCCGGTGCCGATGAGGTCATCATGCCGTGGCTCTCCTTAGCGCGGCCGCCATGTGGCCGGCGCTGCGCCCGACACTTTATCCCGGTCGAAGGTCAGGCGACCGTGGCCGTTCCCGCCATGCTCGGATGGACGTCGCAGCGGAAGAAATACGTCCCTGCGGCAGGAGCTGTGAACGTGAAATTCTGCGTCTTGGGCCCTTTAAAGGTTTCCCCCCGGAAGACTACGTCCGTGGCGTCCGTGTCACGGTACAAGGCGAAGTTGTGCAGATCGGCATCCTCGTTGGCCAGCCGGACCGTGACCTGCTTTCCGGCCGGCAGGGTCATGCCGGAGAGATCGAAGCGGAAGTTCTTCGCCGTCAGCGCGAGCGTTCCGCCGGCCGCCACGGTCGGTCCGGACCTAGCGGCCGGGGATGCGGTCGGCTCCCCCTCGGGTAGGTGCTCTTCGCCGTGTTTGGCAATCTCCCGTTCGCCGGCTCGCGCCGCGAAGAATCCCGCAGTGCCTACGCCGAGGCTGAACGCGGTCAGGATGGCCACGAGTGCGGATGAACTCAGCTTTGGACGAAGAGCAACCACGCCGGCAGCGGTCACGATGAGGACGGCTAGTGCGATCGCGACGAAGGCGGCCATATTCGCGCTCACTGCCAGGAGCACACGAGACACATTGACGATCACGAAGCCGGTGCCGATCGCCGCGGCGATCGGAATGAGGACCGGCAGGACGACGCTGCCGGCGAGGTAGCCCGGGACACGCTCGACCTCGTGGGTTCGCTTCTTGTTGGCGCTTTCGGTCATCGGCTTAGCTCCATCCTGTTCACGTCCCGGTCGACGTCGCGCCACTCCAGGACATCGACGCCCTCCTCTCGTTCGATTGCATACCACTTGAAGAACAAGACCGCGATGATCGTCCAAAGGATCATTCCGCCGAGGATCTTCATGATCAGCCCGGCGACACGCTGGTCGGTCATCGCAGATACACCCCAGAGCTTGGGCAACGTCTCATACACGTGGTACAGAGGCGCCCGGCCGAACGTCAGGAACGAAGCCGGTACGGTCGGCACGAGGGACTGGAGGAAGAGGTACAGCATCTGCCCGGGAAGGGCGAGACGCGGGATCTCCATGACCGGGCTGAGCACCGGCATCCACATCACGAGGGCCGATCCGACCAGCACGATGTGGGTTGCGAGATGGAACAGCTCGCTGTGAACGGTGAGTGTGACGACCGCCGGCCAATGCGTGAGAACGAGGACGAGGTTGAACACCACCAAAGCCGGGAACGGGCGACAGATGATCCTCGCCAGACGGGCAAAGGCCGGAGGCCGGAGGAGTGCCCGGAACAGCCAGGACGGCGTCCCCATAAGGAGCAGAGACGGCATCGCCATCGACAGCAGCATGTGCTGGACCATGTGGACGCTGTAGAGAGAGCCCTCCGCGACGTCGTGCACCGGCCAGTCGGCTGCGATGATCAACGCTCCCAGGCCGAGGCAGAATGAAACGATCTGGGATCGTGCGACCGGCTCGGCGCCTGCCGGCGCGAGGCGGGGTCCGAGCCGCCGGATGGCCAGGACGTACCCTGCGGACAGTGCTACGAGGAGGAGCCAGACGTCGGGATGAGGATGCCAGGCGGCGGGGTTGGTCACGAACGCCTCAGCCGGCCGCTCGATAGAAGAACATCGACAAGACGATTGCGTAGACGGACGTTGCAAGGATGAATCCCGTGACGAACAGGCGGCGGAAGATCGGCGCGTCGAATTTCAGATGCATGAACCAGAGCATGACCATGACGAACTTGATCAGAGAGAGAATGAGCAGGCTCGGGATGAGCACGCCGTGCGAAATATCGACGTAATACAGACCGACCTCGATGGCCGTGACCACTGCGAGGACGATTGCGACCTTGATGTACTCGAGAGGGCCGGGGTGGGAATGCTCGGCCGGATGCGGCGGGGCGAGGGTTTCGGTGTGCTCGCTCATTTGGGGCTCGGAATCAGGTAGACGACGGTGAAGATCACGATCCATACGATGTCGACGAAGTGCCAGTACAGGCCGACGAGCTCCACGGCCTCGGCGCGCTCGGGGGGCAGAGAACCCCGAATGGACATGCTGAACAAGGTGAGGAGCATGAGCACGCCGAGCGTGACGTGGATCCCGTGCGTGCCGGTCAGGAGAAAAAACGCAGACCCGAAGGGGTTCGTCCTGATGGTCAAGCCCTCGCGGACGAACGTCGTGAACTCGTAGGTCTGTCCGGCCAAGAAGATCATACCGAGCAGTGCCGTCGCCAGCAGCCAGATCCTGGCCTGGCGCTGGTCGGCGCGCTGGAGAGACGCAAGGGCGAGCACCATCGTGAGCGAGCTCATTAGAAGGACGAAAGAGCTGACCGAGGTGAAGGGGATGTCGTATACGTCGTTGGGAAACGGTCCGGTCGTCCCCCGCCCCCGGTACAGAAGGTAGGTAGAGATTAGCGACCCGAAGAGCAGGCATTCCGAGCCCAGGAACGTCCACATGGCGAGCTTGGATGTGGAAAGCCCGGTGCTTGTATGGTGCTCGGCGGCGACCGTGGTCGAGGTATCGGACACAGGCCCTCCTACTCGGACGACGGCTCCATCGCCCAGCCGTACAGTCCGGCCAGGGTCACAAGACCGCCGAGGATGATCAGTCCCACGTTATAGATGAGGCCGTAGCCGAGAATGGGCAGGCCCAGTGCTGCGAGGAAGGGGAAGTAGGAGGGTGACGGCATGTGAATGCCGTGGCCGTCACCCGCGCCGTGTGATTCGTGTCCGGCTTCGTCGAGGGCAGAAATTGGCTCACCATCGGCACCACCGGACGGCACGCGGACCAGCCGGCCGCTCTTGTCCTCCACGTACTTTCGATGCCAGAAGTCGTCGATCGAGTGGATGACCGGGATCTCCGCGAAGTTGTACTCGGGGGGCGGTGACGATGTCGTCCATTCGATGGTCCGTGCATCCCATGGGTCGTTGCCCGCGGGAGCGCCCTTGCGGCTCCTGAGGACGTTGTAGAAGAAGACCAGCAGCGACACTGCGATGATGAAGGCGCCGATCGTGCTGACCATGTTCCAGAAATCCCAGCCTCGATCGGGCTGATACGTGTAGACCCTCCGCCGCATTCCTTGAAGACCGAGTATGTGGAACGGCGCGAACGTAAGGTTGAAACCGAGCAACATGAGCCAAAAATGCCATTTCCCGATCGTCTCGTTCAGCAACTTTCCGAAGGCTTTCGGCCACCAATAGTAGATGCCGGAGAAGAGGCCGAAGATCGCACCACCGAAAAGTACGTAGTGGAAGTGTGCAACGACGTAATAGGTGTCGGTCTGCTGGTAGTCGCTCGGGACGAGAGCGTGGGTGACGCCGCTCAAGCCTCCGATCACGAACATCCCCACGAATCCGATGGAGAAGAGCATCGGAGTCTTTAGGCGCAGGGATCCCCCCCAGAGCGTGGCCATCCAGTTGAAGATCTTGACGCCCGTTGGAACCGCGATGAACATCGTCGACACGGCGAAGGCTGCGTTCGCCACGGGGCCAAGCCCCACGGAGAACATGTGGTGAACCCAGACGCCCCAGCCCATGAACCCGATCGCGATGCCGGAGAAAACGACGACGGGGTATCCGAACAACGGCTTCCGGGCGAAGGTGGGTAATACCTCCGACACGATTCCCATGGCCGGCAAGATGAGGATGTAGACCTCCGGGTGTCCGAACAGCCAGAAGAGGTGCTGCCAGAGCACGGGATCGCCGCCGTTGGCGGCGGCGAAGAAGTTTGCTCCCATTCGCCGGTCGATGAACAGCATCACCAGCGCAACGGTGATGATCGGGAGGGCGAACACGAGTAGGAACTGAACTACGAGGGTCATCCACGCGAACACCGGCATGCGGAGAAGGCTCATTCCCGGCGCCCGCATGTTCAGGACCGTGACGAGCAGGTTCACGGCAGATGCCGTCGACGCAATGCCGGTGATGATCAGCCCAATCGAGTAGAAATCCATGCCGTGGGTGGGCGAGAACGTCGAGCTCGTCAGTGGGGAATACGCGAACCAGCCGGCGTTGGGCGCGCCGCCGAGGAAGAAGCTCGAATAGATGAAGACGCCACCCATGGCGAACACCCAATAGCTGAAGGCGTTCAGCCGGGGGAAGGCCACGTCACGCGCCCCGATCATGAGGGGCAGCAAGTAGTTGGCAAACGCCGCTCCCAGAGGCATCACGACCAGGAAGATCATGGTGATCCCGTGCATGGTGAAGATCTGGTTGTATGCCTCGGCGCTGATTACCTCGGCGCCCGGCTTAGCCAGCTGGATCCGGATGAGGAGCGCCTCGATGCCGCCGATGACGAAGAAGACCAGCGCAGAGGCGCCGTAGAGGATGCCGATCTTCTTGTGATCGACCGAGGTGAACCACGACCCGAATCCCGTGGTCGCGGTGGGGCGGTGGAAAAGGCCGGTTCGCGCCGGCGGCTGGATCGCTACATCCATCGGCGTGCTCGCTCAGTGCGCATGAGCATCACTACTCCAGGCTCAGCAGGTAGGCAACGATCGCACGGATCTCGTCCCGAGTCAGTCCCAGCTCGCGGAGGCCGCTCGGCATCTTTACCCCCGGCTTCATGCTCGGAGCGTCCCCGACCCACTCAAGCAGGTTTTCCTCGTTGAAGTCGAAGGTCGCCCCCGCGAACGTGGACCGGGCGGCGACATGGGTCAAGTCGGGTCCGACCTTGGAGGCCGCCTTCGTACCGCGGATCGAGTGACAGCCGATGCACGCCTTCTGCTGGAAGATTTCCGCCCCGCGCTGAGCGAGCCCGCCCGTGGGTGCGAGGGCGTCTTGCTTCTGGCGCTCGACCCAGTCGTCGAACGTGCTCGCCGTTTGGGCGATTACCCGCAGACGCATGTTGGTATGGGAGATCGCGCAGAACTCGGCGCACTCTCCTAGGAACGTTCCCGGCTCGTCTGCCTGGATGGTCATCTTGTTGACTCTGCCCGGAATGACGTCGGTCTTGCCGGCGAGCTTCGGTACCCAGAATGCGTGAATGACGTCGACCGACTTCAGCGTAAGCAACACAGGGCGACCCACCGGCACGTGCAGCTCGTTCGCGGTGACCACGCCGAGCTGCGGGTAGTCGTACTCCCACCACCATTGCTTCGCCGTGACGGTGACCTGGAGCGCTCCGGTGGGCTGCCGGGCATCGCTGAAGATCCCGAACCAGGTGGGAACGGCCACGCCGGCGAGAATGAGCGCCGGGATGGCCGTCCAGGTGATCTCGAGCATCTTGTTGCCGTGGACCTGGACGGGCACGTCCCGGTCCGATCGCGCCCGGAACTTGAACGTAACGACCAGCAGCGCGCCTTCCACGATGACGAAGATCACCGCTGCGATCCAGAACACCGGCGTGAAGAGCGCGGCGGCGTCTTTGGCCCCCGGACCCGAAAGGTCCGTGAGGAAGTCCTGGGGGGCGTCCTTCGCGCAAGCGGTGAGGAGAAATAGAAGAGGAAGGAGCGAGATCTTGCCGACGACGCGCCGGATTCGCTGGGGTCCCCGCCCCCTCATCAGTCCTCCGCCTCGATTTTCCTGGACGGTGCGACGCCGGCGCCGGCCGGCGGCTGCCGGATGGTATCAGAGGCACGAACGCCGAATGAAGCGGGCGAGCGCCGCGGCCTCCGGAACGTGCGCCATGCTTCGCGTGTTGTGCCCGTTTCGGTAGACTCCGCCCGATCTGCTTTTTCCTCCCGGTTGGACCGGGGCGTGGGGCGGGCAGGCGGAAGGGAAGGAGGGGCCGGGCGGCGAAGAAGAATACCGGCAAGGTTTCGAACCGGCCGCAGGCTCGGCCGGAAACCAATTCGGCGGGAGGTCCGCGTGAGCACGATGAGTTCGGCACGATCCCGGGGCGCAACGGCCCTTGCGGTGGCCATGTCCGCTGCGGTGCTTGCTGCGTTGCTCCCGGCTCAAGCCGCCGGCCGCACCTTCCGGATAGGCATCACCGACTTCCGAAACTACTACGAGAGCACGAGCTGCACGGCAGCCTCCACCGCCACGGAGGCTCGGAGCAGCGCCCGCCAGATCTCTCAGGAACGGTTCAAACGGGGTGACTGCGTGTGGGTCCGGTTCATCGCCGATTCCGGTGGCGCGACGACTCCCCTCGGTCAGGCTCCGGCTCTCGATCCTTCTCCCACGTTCGAAGTGCGATTCCTCGGTGAGGACGGCGCGGCGATCACCACGTCGGAGGCCGCTTTGGTGCCGCCGGTGACCCCCGACCTGCCGGCGAACACCGACTACTACGGAGCCTTCGTCAGGATCGGACCCGAGTGGCCGGCCGGCGACATCACCGTGGAGGTGCGCCCGACGCGCCCCGGCGATACCGGTCTCGGCCGTTTCAAGATGTCGGTCAACGCTCTCGGAACCCGCCTGCTGCTCGAGAAGCCCGTCTACGAACCCGGCGAGAACCTCGTGATCCGCGGCGTCTTGTGGAAGGACTACCATCGCATCACGGCTCTGACCGCGCAGATGTCCTACCCCGAGGATCCACAGGCGAAGGATGCCGCCGAAGGTGAAGGCCTCGTGGCGATCTCGGCGCATTGCGCCTCCGGACCGTGCGTGCCCGGAGAGATCCGCAAACCCTTTAGGGCCGAGTCGGATGGTTCCTTCGCGCTTACCGTCCCGGCTTCTGAGTACACGCCGTATCTGGGAACCCCGGACCAGGATTTCATCCGGTCGCTTCGGCTCGCCGCGACGGCGACCTACGCCGATCCGGTGACCGGTGAGTGGGAAACGACGGCCGGTGACCCCGACAGCATCGCATTCGCCCACGTGCAGACAACCCCGCGGCAGGCGCAGGTGCGATCGCATTTCACCTCGGAGACCGGATGGGTCGTGCCCGGAACCGAGTACCAGCATCAGATCGAGTACCGGAACCTGGGCGCCTCCGAGGCTGCCGGCGTGAGGATCGACGACGTCCTGCCGCCGGGGGCGGTTTTCATCGGCGCCACCCCTGCGCCCTCATCGATCAGCGGAAGCACCCTGACCTGGGATATCGGCACGGTGAAGGCCGGCTCAGACTGGTCGGGGTCCCGGCGCATCATCGTGACCGCCCGCGCGAAGACCGAGCGCGAGGATCGCACGATCGTCTGGAAGGACCTCTCCAGCACCGCGACGCTTACGCAGAACGGCAAACGGGCGCCTGCGTCTACAACTCGAGGACCCAAGGTTACCCACCTCGATACGGCTCGCTTCGGGACGCGACCCTTCCCGGTCGTCCTCGTGGACTACCCGGATGCTTCGCACTCCGACGCGCGCCCGGGCTGGTACTTCGACCAGATCATCAACGAAGAGCTCAAGGACTCCACGCTGGCCACTCTTTACAAGGAGATGTCTTTCGGCCAGCTCTTCCCACAGGGGACTGTCGCGTCGCTGGCCGCCGAGGACGAGACCTTCGACGCCGCCGAGAGCTACAAGTGGGCGACGCCGCGGCCCAAGGGTGCGTGTTTGGGCACGACCACGATCACGCCGAACCCCGGCTCGGACGTCTCGGAGGGCAAGCCGGCCGGCCGGAGGATTAACGGCGGCTGGTACCGGCTGCCGGGAACGCAGTCCTACTACGGAGGCGACGAGGCAAGCTACGGCGAGTTCATTCTGGCGGTCGGTGGCCTGCCGCGGCTGGGCATCGACGGGGCGTGCGGCCCGACCGGCAAGATCGCCTTCGACGCCGCTTCGATCGCCGACCCGGACGTGGACTACAACGAATACGACCCCGACCGCAACGGCCTCGTGGACTTCTTCATGGTCGTGTCGAGGGGACTCGGCGGGAACGGGGACTCACACGTCCGCGGTGGCTACGATGCCGTCTGGCCGCACTCCTCCAGCCTCGAGTCGTACTTCGTGGACGAGAACGGGCAGCTCGGCTACGTGTCCCACGACCAGCTTCGCGACAAGCTCGAGCGGCCGCTGTGGTGGCCCGACGCCAAGGCCCGGAAGGCCAACGACGTCTCGAAGCTGACTACCAAGGACATGGGTGCCGACCTAAAGGCTTACGTCCGTGTCGGTCCCTACAACGCGAACCCGGAGGTCTCTTCGACGTCTGTGATCGCCCACGAGTACGGGCACTCGCTCGGTCTTCCCGACTACTACTCATCGGGAAGCCGCCGGTCGGTCGGCTACTGGGATCTCATGTCCACGGACTACTCGCAGTTCATGAGTGCGTTCTCGCGCCAGGATCTAGGTTGGATCGTTCCCAGGATTCTTTCCAAGGGGAACTTGAACGTCCGGCTGCGTGAGTCCAAGTCGGACATCCACGAGATTCGGTGGGCCGATTCGGCAGGGAATCCGTACACGCTGTCCGGACCGGATGTGCACAACGCCGACACCTACCACATTCCCTTGCCGTACAAGACACTGCTCGACAAGGCCCATGCCGGGAAGTACGTCTGGTACTCGACGGCGGGCAACGATTTCGGCTGTCCCGGACGGACGCTCGATATTTCGCTACCGATTCTCGCGTCGGCGGATTCCGGGGACACGATCAAGCTGAAGTTCAAGTCGATGTACGAGATCGAATGGGACTACGACTACGGATTCGTGATGGTCTCCGAGGATGAAGGCGGCACGTTCACAACGCTCCAGTCGGCCAAGTCCACGACCACCCCGCAAGGGTTCAACCCGAATGCCAACGGATGCCAGACGCAGTACGGCAACGGCATCAGCGGCACGAGCGCCGCGCCGAGCTTCCCGCAGAACATTCCCAACCGCAGTGCGGCCGGAGGGGAGCTAGGCATCGACTACGAGGATGCCGTAGTAATCGATGACGAGTTCGATCTCTCGGCCTACGCCGGAAAGCCGGTCGTTCTGCGATTCGCCTACTCGACCGATGCAGGGCTGGCGAAGCGCGGGTGGTTCATCGACGACATCGAGGTGACCAACGAGACCAGCGGGGTCAAGTACTTCACCGAAGGTGCGGAGGCCCAGCGGACTGAAATGGCCCCGCATGGTTGGACGCGCCTCGCCGCCGGACCGGGCAACGCAGACCACGGCTACTACGTGGAGCTGCGTGACCGGATCGGCTTCGATTACGACGGCCGCGGTCAGGGCGATCGGGTTCCGATCGACTGGATTCCCGGGGTGTCGCTCTGGTTCACCGACGAGCTTCGCGGTTACGGCAACACCGGCCAGAGCTTGGGTGATCCGCCGAACCAGACGCCGATCGATTCCCGTCCCCAGAAGAACTCGACCGCCCCCCGGCTGCAAGATGCCTCTTTCTGGCCGCTGCCCGGCGTCAACACCTACAGCGACAAGGGTTGGGTGGACAACTATCAAGACGGAGTGGACGAGAAGGGCGCAACAGTCCCGTGGACTCTCAAGTTCTCGTGCTTCGTCATGCAGGTCAAGGATCTCCGCGGGCTCGGCAGCCCGGGAGCCACCGCCGGCCTCGCCTTGAGCGCCGATACCGGAAAATGTCGCAAGACCGTGTCAACGGCGGTCGGTGGCACGAAGACCATCAAGGGACCCCCGGGGCGCCCGGGCAAGCGTCCAGCCTTGCCGGCCACTGGGGTGGGGGAAACCTCGGCGGCGGCTTTGGGCCTGGCCCTGGCTGCTCTCCTTCTCCGACGCATGGGTCGAAGGGGACATCTGCGAAGCACTCGGTGAGGTCTAAGCACCTCGAACGGGCAGTTTCAGCCATTGCTGCGCGCCCCGATTGACCGTAGTCTGACTACTCAAATGCCCCGTCACCGAGCCGGCCCGCGAGTCCTTGTCGTTGACGACGACGAGGCCATCCGGGGCCTGATCTCTACCGCTCTCGCCGAGGACGGCTACGAGATCGTGGAGGCGCCCGGTGGGGAGGAGGCGCTTGGGATCTTGCGCCGGGCACGCAAGCCGTTCGCTGTGGTGATTCTCGACATAATGATGCCCGGCGTAGATGGGCACCAGGTCTTGGCTCGCATGACTGCGGAGATGAACGGAGGAACGCGTCCTCCGGTCATCGTGATAACCGCACTCGGATACGAACCGTCCGGCTTGCTTCGGGAGGCGATTGCCGGGGTTGCCGATCATCTGGCGAAGCCCTTCGCGATCGCCGACCTCCGCCGGGCTATCGAAGCGGTGCTTGCTACGCCCGAGCCCGATCTCACGCGAAGCCTTCAGGCCAAGACGCGGGCGGCGGCCGTCTACGACGCCATCGACGGCCTGCGAGCCCGGACGATCGACCTTCCCGACGCCGAGCCGACGCGGGCTCGCCGCCGGATCTTTCGATAGCCCGGCTACCGGTGGCCGGCGACGTGGCCGCCCTAGGCGCGGATCAGGCGCCGGCGAGCAGCCACGGCTGCGAGCGCGGCTAGCACGAGAAGACCCGGGCGCCCGTCGAGACCCGTCGCCGGCAGATGGCGCGTGGGCGCGGGACGGGTCCTCGCCGGATCTCGCGGTTGGTTTCGGGGATCGGATCCTATATCGGCGCGCAGCGCCGCGAGGCTTACCTTCCACATGCCGCGTCCGAATGTGGCTGCGTACAGGGTTCTAGTCGGGCCGTGCCAGCGGAGCTCGTGTACGGGGACGAGTGGAAGACTCGCGCCAACCTTCAACCAGCGGACTCCGGCGTCACGGCTGGCGAACACGCCGACATCGGTGGCGACGACGATCGACCCGTCCACGATGTTGACGTCGTTCACAGGGGCCTTCGGAAGCGCGCCGCCGACGTTTTCCCAGGATGCGCCTCCATCGCGCGTGCGGAGCAGGTACGAGGCGCGTTCTCCCTGGCGGTAGCCCGAGTAGGCGACGTAGGCGACGTCGTCGTTCGATCGATCAACCTCGACGCGCGAGACCCACGCTGCAGGCAGGTCGGCGTCGGCTGCCTCGACCCAGGTCGTGCCGCCGTCGTGGGTGTACCAGAGGTTGCCGTCGTCCGTGCCGGCGTAAATCGTGCCGGTCTCACTGGCGGCCGGCGCGATGGTTGTGATCGTGCCGTAGTGGCGGAACAACGGGTGCGTCTCCCGTCCGGGTCCGTTCGTCAGATCGGGACTGATCGGCCGCCAGTTGCGCGCCCGGTCGTCGGAGCGCCATACATGGGTTCCTCCGGTGTAGACGATCTTCGGGTCAACCGGGTCCAGCTCAACCGGCGTGAACCAGTTCTTGGCCCTAGAGGGAATCAAGTCGCTGAACTGGTGCTGCCTGGCGGGGTCGGTTCCCCCATCGTCGGTGACGAAGCACTCGCCGTATTGCCAGCAGCCGTAGACGACGTCCTGGTTCTCGTAGTCGATGATCACCCGCAACCCGTCGCCTCCACCGTACTTATTCCAGTCCTTATCCCCGTAGGAGCGGTTGCTGCCGTTGTCTTGCAGGCCGGCGACTTGCCGGTTCGGGTTCTGTTCCCCAACGTCGAGGGTGTAGAGCTGGCTCCACGGCATGCTCTCGCCGAAGGCCCAGGTTGCTCCTTTGTCGCTAGAACGGTACACGCCGCCGTCGTTTCCGAGGTACACGAGGCCGGCGACACGAGGGTGCCAGGCCATCGCGTGCTGGTCGGCGTGCACGCTGTAATTCGCGATCCAGGTCACTCCGCCGTCCCGGCTCTCCGTGAGCACGACCCCGGCGACGAAAAGATGGTCGAGGTCGGCGGGGTCGACCCATACGCGGCCGAACCACCAGGTGTAGAGGTCGGTCCCGTCGCCTGCGCAATCCGCGGCTTCGACCGAGCATCCGAAAGCGTGATTGAGGAAGGCCCACGTCGTACCGCCGTCGGTGGACCGGTAGAGGCCACCTGCGGCGTGTGTGCCGCCAGCGCCGGCGACCACCGCGTAGACGGTTTCGGCGTCATCGGGTCCGGCGCCGTCGGCACGGGGAGCGACCGTGACGCCGATTCGTCCGATCGTGCGCGCGGGTCCGAAGGGACCCACGATGCGCGTCCACGTGTCCCCGCCGTCCTCGGATCGGTACAGGCCCGAGCCGGTTCCCTCGTACCGGCGAAGATCCGGCGACCGGAGGTGATCCCACATGGCTGCATAAACGCGGTGCGGGTTTGAGGGATCGACTGCGACGTCGACGGCGCCGGTTGTGTCGTTATCGCCGGCCAGCACGCGCTGCCAGGTGTCACCGCCGTCGGTTGAGCGGTAGAGACCTCGCTCACCGCCCGGAGTGAAGAGCGGACCCGTCGCCGCGACGAAGATGCGCTTCTCGTCGGCGGGATCGACGGCGATTCGCCCGATGCGGCTCGAGCCTTCGAGTCCGATGTGCTTCCAGGTCTTGCCGCGGTCGGTGGAGCGGTGGACGCCGTTGCCTCCGTAGGTCAGGCTTCCGCCTCCGGGACCCGCCTCCCCGGTTCCGGCGAAGAGCACCCCCGAGGGTGTCATCGCAAGGGCGCCGATGGCCGGAGTCTCCTCTGGGGGCCATGACGGCTGGAACGTTCGGCCGAAGTCGCGGCTCACCCAGACGCCTCCGCTTGCGGCGGCGGCGTAGAGCGTCGAGGGCTGCTCGGGGTCGACGACGAGGTCGAGGATCCTGCCGCCGATGTTGGAGGGTCCGACAAAGCTCCAGCCGGCGGAGGCGAGCCCCGGGTCTTCAACGAGCGTGGCAGCCCCCAGTGCGCGGGCGTGCTCCGCCGCCGCTTCATAGGCGCCGGGAGACGAGTCGGATCCGATGAGGTCCCGTGCCAGCAGGGCCTCGTCCGGGGTGGCCTCCCGCGAAAAACGCGTACCGGCCCCAAGGCTCAACCTGGCGCCGGGGGGATCTACCGAGACCATGGTCGCCACGAGCAGGACGAGGATTGCCGCGACGGGGGTCGTGTTGCGGATCATTTTGAACATTGCCTTCCATATTCTCGCCTACGAGGTGGGGTTCCTGTCTAACGGCCCCGGTTTGACGCGGCCGTGGGTGGGGGAGTACCGCTTTGCCCTATGAACGCACGCAGCAGGCGCATCCCGCTGGTCTTCGGCGTCCTCGGAGTGCTTCTCGGGCCGGGACTCTCCCCGGGGTTGCCGGCGCTTGTAGACCCGGTGATTGCGGCGGCCGGAGATATTGCCTGCGCTCCGGAGGATGCCAACTTTAACGGCGGGGCTGGAACCGCAACCGCCTGCCGGCAACGGGCCACGTCCGATCTGCTCGCCGGCCTGGGATACAAAGCGGTGCTTACGCTCGGAGACACGCAGTACGAGGACGGTGCGCTGACCCGTTTCCAGGCGGTGTACGCTCCGACCTGGGGCAGGGTGAAGGCAATTACCCGTCCCGCGGTCGGCAATCACGAATATCTCACTCCCGGCGCGGCGGGCTACTTCGATTATTTCGGATGGCGGGCGGGCAACCGCACCAAGGGGTATTACAGCTTCGACGTCGGGGCGTGGCATCTGATCGCACTCAACTCCAATTGCGCTGCGGTGGGGGGATGTCACGCCGGTTCGCCACAGGAACGATGGCTGCGACGGGATTTGGCGGCAAGCGACAGCGTGTGCACCCTGGCCTACTGGCATCATCCGAGGTTCTCGTCGGGGAACCACGGGAGCGACTCCAGGTACGCAGCTTTCTGGCGGGCGTTGTATGAAGCGGATGCCGATGTCGTCCTCGCGGGACACGATCACGATTACGAGAGGTTCGGCAAGCAGAGTCCCGCCGGCGTCGCAGACCCCGTGCGCGGCATCCGGCAATTTGTTGTCGGGACCGGCGGCCGGAGCCACTATCCTTTCAAGGTGCCGTTGCCGAACAGTGAGGTTCGCAAGACGGGGACGTTCGGAGTGCTCGAGCTGACCCTGCGCGCCGCCGGCTACGAATTTCGCTTCGTGCCCGAAGCCGGCAAGAGCTTCGCCGACTCCGGCCTCGAACTCTGTCACTAGCCGGCGGCAGTTTCGCCGCGGTCATGGCTTCTCGATCTCGAGGAGGGCGGCAGCTCTTCCTCGGATTGCGGCCGCGAAGTTGGCGAAGGACAAGTCGTCCGCTGGTTGGTGGATCGGCGTGCCAGGGTCTGCCGCAGAGGTTGCAAAACAAGCCGCGTCATACAACCGCTCGAGAACGAGCCGCCTGCAGAAGATCTCGTAGCGTTTCTTGTATGAGGCGTCGAGGAAGATCTCCTCCACCGGAAACATCGGCTGCGCCACGCTAACGGCACGAGTAGAGGCTGGCGCTTCTTCAAGAAGGAAGAGGTAGCCGAGCCATGGCCTGATCGTTCCGAAGCGCCCTTCGCGGTACGCGGTCCAGATGTCGGTGGCGTTGCCGATCGCCTCTTCGGTTCTGTTGTTGAAGTTGTTGCCGAACGATGGGCCTACCTGTGACTTAAGCTCGATCGCCGCTGCAAGCGACCCCTCGTGCACGACTACCAGGTCCCACTTCTTCTCGGCCCGAAAGTAACCGGGAAGTTCAAGGCGTGAGCCGTAGCGGATGGATTCCGCCGGAAAGCCCGCGTCCGTGAAGGCCTCGGCGATCAGTTCGGTCAACGCGTTGAGGTGGCCACCGCCGGTCACAGCGCCGCGGCCGCTGGAGTCTGCCTTGTCAGATTCGGCTTGTCGCTTCTGCTGATCTGCTCGGATTTCCCAATAGCGTCGTACCGCCGTCTCGAAACGCGCCTGGTCCATGCGCGGGAGTCTATCTAGGCAGCTCCTCCAGTCCGAAAAGCCGTAGCGCGCAGGCTGTAGCGCGCTCGACGTCGCGATCGTCGAACGCTTTGGAGAGTGTCTTTCGATCCCTGTCGCCTACCGAGGCGAGGTAGGGGAGCCGGATCCGGCGCATGTACTGGGCCTGGAACCTAAGCCATCCACCACGCATACGAACGGCGTAGCTCTCCACGAAGAGCTGAGCGACGCGCGAGAGAAGCAGTCCGCCGAGAACGTCGATCGGCCAATCGCGCGAGATCACGTAGTAGAGGTTGTGATGCGGGTACAGCGTGCCGTCATCAAGGACCGGGTGGATGGCGTCCTTGATATCTGGAAAGAGAAGCTTCGGCCGGCCGCTGAGCCAGTGATGAACGGGGTCGATCGTGCGGTACCACTGATCCGGCTTTCGCCGGCCGACGTTTCGGCCGCGAAGGTCGTTCTCGTGTTCTTCGAAATACCGGCGTAGCTTCGGGTAGCGCTTGAGGTCCACCGGCTTGTGGGATTCGACATCCCAGGGGTCAACGAGATAATGCCCGGACCACAGCAACTTTCCAGACTTCGTGTCTGCTGCCATCGCGAGCGGCAGCAGACGCTCTCTCTCGACGAGCGACACGTCCTGAGTCACGAAGACCTTGTCGGCCCCGGTCGCAACTCCAATGCCCACGCGCGTGCCCGTTGCCGGATCCTCGAGCGGCGGAAATCGTGATTCGAGAGCGCTCAGCGCTTGGAGTCGCTCCGGTGATCCCTTCGGCCACGAGTCCGAGCCGGAGAACCAAGTCGGGAGGACGGCAGCAACGAAACCCTCCGACGATAGGCTCTCTCGTTCCTTCGGTGACCAGGAGGCCAAGCGCCTCGCGTCTTGCTCATCGAACGAACTGTTGGTTTCGACGGCGACGGCCGGTCCTTGCGAGGCACGACGAAGAACGATGATCGCGGGGTACGCAGAGACCTCCTGCTCGAAGGCGTCCACGTCATGCATCTCGATGAGCACATCGACCGCGCAATCCGACGAGACGACCTGACGGAGATGTCGACCGTACTGGTTCCGCATCCACCGATCCGCGCAGATGAACGCTAGGCGCCCATCCTTCCTCAACGCTTGCAACCCCGCCTCGATGAAGCCGACGTAGATGTCTGACCTTCCGTTCATCGTCGCCCACGTCTGGCGGTACGCGCGCTGCCGCGACGCTGGAACAGATTCCAAGCGGATGTATGGGGGGTTGCCGATCACGAAGTCCGCGGTCTCGGGGTGGTGCTCACTCAGCAAGAAGTCACCTTGGTGGACCCAGTCGGCGGCAAGCCGATCAGCAGTCCTCGCTGGCCAGCCGAGTCGGGCGAGTGTCTTCGAGACCGCCGTGCGACTTGTTGCAACGCTCGCAAGCTGAAGGTCGAAGGCTGCCAGAGACGACGACGCCTCGGCGATGGATATGTCGGCTCGCCGGCATGCTTCCGATAGGCGCTCGACCATCGGGACGAGAAAGGCACCGTCCCCACAGGCGGGTTCCAGAACCCGCTTGCCGAACAGGTCCATCTCCGGCTTGTAGCCCGCCAGGTCGAGGATCAGCTCAACTACCCAACGCCTGGTGAACACGGCCCCGTGCTCGACGTTCGTGGGCTCGTCAGTCGCGTCGACCATCACCTGATTCGAAGGCATCAACGACAACTGACGTGCTCGACCCATGACGAGAAGTGTAATCCCCTGACCCGACAACTCCCTCGAACGCGCAGAGCGGGAAGATCTACGTTAGATCAGGGCGGGCACTTGACGCAGGCCTCTACGCGTCCGCGAAGTCCACTGTCCTTCGGCTCAACCTCGGCCCTTCCCTGGCTGGTTTCCACTTTCACCGTCTGCGGGGTCGGGCTCGGTTCGGGTGCCGGAGATTCCCCCGCCTGGGGCGCTGAACCGGAGACCCGTGACGCTGCCTCCACGCGCGCCGACACATGCTTCGTCGGAACGAGTGAGTCGGTTATCTGAGAAGGCGCCCCGACCCGCTGCAGCGGGGGAGCCGGCGGAATCGGGTCCCGCACCGCGGTTGCGACAGAGCCGGCCGACAACGTGATCGCCGCAAGGACGGCGGCCACTTGGGCGGTGGGTTCAACCGCAAGAGCCGGGAGGGACCAGAGCCGTTCGATTACGCGACGGACGCGCACGGCAGCCAAGGGCAGCACGGCGGCAATGCCGTGGATCGCGCGCCACGACGCCAGCTCCTCGGCCGCCGAAAAGCATGCGGCGCAACTGTTGCGCGCCGTCCGTGCCAGTCGCGCGCAGGCCGGCAACGAACAGGAGCCGTGTGCCGGAGCCATGAGCGCTAGGAGCGCTCGCCCAAGTCGCTTCACGCTGCGGTGGACGATGGTCCGCGCCACGGGGACACGCACGCCGAGCGCGGCGGCAATCTCGGGATACTCGAGGTCTTCGTAGAAGCGCAGCCGCAGAGCCTCGCGCGATCTGGCGGAGAGCGAATCGAAAGCCTGGGAGATCATCTCTCGTAAGGCTTCTGCGTCCACCGAAGCGCCGGGGTCGGCGCCGTCCTCTGCGGCGGGCGTTTCGGCCACCGGGATCTCCCGGCTCCGCTGCACCCGGTTGAGTGCACGGTTGCGGGCCACCCGGGTAAGCCAGGCGGCGGGGGCGGGGTGGCTCGCGCCCGCGGCGATGTAGGCGAGAAAGGCATCGTGGACGAAGTCTTCCGCGTCGCTCTCGCCCGAGATCCGCGCCACGGTCCGCGCGAGGGACCGGCGTTCTGCGTTGTAAAGCTCTGTTAGCGGCTGCATTCCCACCCTCTTCGGGAACGCGAACGCCGGCGCGAGGGAGGACCCACGCGCCCGGCGCTCACTCCGGCTACACGGCTCGGCAATCCGCCTGTGACCCCTGGTACTCGTTGTCGAGCACCCTCACGCCGTAGGCGGCGCTCACGCACGTGCCTGTGGTGTCTCGCTTCACGGAGATCCTGCCCCACGTGCTTGCGATTCCGAGGAGCCCGAACGCCGCCAGTAGCACCGCGACGATCCCCTTTTGCACAACCACTCCCTTCTCCCTCGACGACCCTTGAAAGGCTTCTCTCTATCAACCCGCCCGGAACCGAGTCATTTCACCCCCGGCCAACAAATTTGGGCCGGGCAAGGTGGACGCTCATGCCCTTCCACGGCTCCCTAAGAATTCTCGTGGACAGCAACTAGAATCATGTTCTAGAATGATGTTTCGCAGGCTCCGGAGGCTCGTACCGGCCGGGAACGACGGGGGATCACGACGGCCATCCAGGATCGAAGCAGTGGCAGGCGACTCGCCGCAGCCGTCGC
>JBKKBZ010000016.1:0-7497 GCA_046713235.1 Actinomycetota bacterium
CGCGATACCCGCTCCGATCCCGCGCGACGCTCCAGTCACGAGTGCGCGCTTCCCCTCCAGCGAGAACCGATCCACGTCTGCCTCCATCTCTTGATCATCCAAGGACCGCAGCATATCGTAGCCATTGCCGACATATCGGTGCTTTCCCACAGGGGGAGGGTGGCATGTGGCGGAGACTTTCCGGTCAAGTTTCTGGTACCGCGACAAGGAGATGGACATCCCCGAGGCCGCAGCCAAGGTCTCGACGGAGGAGATCGAGCGATTCCTCTCCGCCGGGCTCAGGCCACGCCGCCCGGTTCAAGTCAGGACGATCGTCGCCAACCTTCCAACGGCAGTATCTGCATTCGGGGTGTCCTCGCTCGGGCACTCCGGGCGAGCCTCGGAAGCATGCGCCTTGATCAGATACCCCACGACGTACCTACCTTCACCCAGGGAAGACCCCGAAGAGGAGCGGCCGTCGAAGTCGAACTTGACGACCTTGCCGGGCTCTGCCCGGACCTTCTCGACCGTGAATTGACGCACGACGGGGAGCTTGTCTTTCTCCAGATCATCCGTCGAGTTCACATCGGTTACTGAGGTTGCGAAGACCTTCAGCGTAAGCTCGTCGACCACGTAGCCTCGGTTGGGCGCTCCCGCCTGAAAGCGAATGCCAAGCGGTATGGTCTTTCCTCTCTGAACCGGCAAGTCACCTCCGGACTCGGTGCCGAGCACTTCATAATGGAGATCCACGCCGCAGAATCCTCTCCGCGCACCCGACGAGCTGGAGTTCCCCCGGTCCGAGCAGCTTGCGACGGCAAGCAACAAGAGAGCCACGGTCCCAGGGGCAATCGTCCTAAGCCGTCTAGAACGTTTCATACGTTCCTCCAGGAGGACAGCGGCTACCTCCAAACATTCTACGCTGGGAATTACCGTTTCAATACATGCTGAATTCAACTTGGAGCAAATCAGCCGCATTGGCGGTAGCGGCGGGCGTCGGGATCGCGGCCCTTGTGGTGGCCGCAGAGAATTCCGGCAGTGGGCCGACGAGGCCCCGTTCACTCGTGCTGCCCGGACTCTCGATCATTGGAAGGAGCACGGATCCGATGGTGGATTTCGTGGAGCCCGATCTGAAAGTCCGGGTAGAATCCGCCAGGTTCAGAGCCGAGGAGGGAAACATGTTTCTCCAGACTTCGTGTGGCCTCGCCCTGGCGCTCGCCATGAGTCTCTGTGGGTCGCCGCGGCAACCTGCTCAGAACGACGGTCCTTTTTCCAGAGTTGGATCGTCCCACAAGAGCGCTCGAGAGGCATCAAACGCTGCGGGTGGCTTGCCGGTGCCGAACTGCCCCGGGGTAAAGTCCTACAATGTGGATCGCGACGTTGTTTACGGACACCTGGATGATGGCCTTCTGATCGTAGGGCCGCGCGACGGGTACACGATTCCGCCAGTGCCGCTGCCCGGGGTCAATACCGCGAAGCTTAAGATTCAGGGAAACCCCGCCTTTGGGTATGACCAGTCGATGAATCCCACACCGGCACCTGGCTCAGGCCAGGTGTACAAGGCGTACGTCACCTGGACAACGGCCACGACGAGGCTGCAGTTGGGAACGAATACTCCCGTCACACTGGATGGACTTCGGCTGCTCGCGGAGTTGTGTCGGCTGTGACGACCCGGAGGGGGCCCTGGCCACGATGGTGGTCGACGATCAGACGATGCGAAGGGCTCGTGACGGGTAGAATCCGCCAGGTTCAGAGTTGAGGATGGATGCATGGTTTCCAAACGGCATTTGGAAAGGTGGCAGGAACCCTGGAGCTGCCCGACACGTCGAAGGCGCATGCGCTGGGTACGACGGGCAGGGGTGGGGCTTGCTTTGGGCGCGCTCGCTATTCCAACCTGGGGAGGGAATCCGGCTTCCCAGACGAAGAGGGTGTCATTGGCCCCTGCCTGTCCAGGTCCAGCCGTCGTCACCCTGGGCGGGGTGGCCGGAGATGAATCGTGGCTTCCCGTCCCCGTCACACGGGTGAAGCCGGTGACGTTGAGGCTCTCCATCTCGACGGAGGAACCCGCGTATCACGTTCAGTTCGCAAGGTTGGATGTGCTCGACCGGGGACAACAGGACAGCCTGGACGACATGCGCGCCGACACTGCCCGGTACGTGCGCCGGGTAGAGATCCGGGACATTCCGCCGTCGTCGCGACGAGAGATCACCCTGAAGTTTGACGGCCGCGATGAACGGGGCCGGCCCCTCGCCTCCGGAACCTACCTCGCGGCGCTGTACATGGAGTCTTCTCTCGACAAGCCACCTTGCGAAGGCATCCGTATGGGGGTCACGCCGATTGCAATGCTCGTGCTTCTCTTACCTCGATGAGGCACGCGACACCTAGGCATCTCCCGATCCCCGAACGAGCGTGTCCAGGGGTTGGAGTCGTGATATGGCTCCCGCGGCCGCTCAGTACGCGTAGAAGCCGCGGCAAACAGCTCATCGCCAAACCCGGCACAAGCCGGCGCTACCAGGTCCCCGCAGACGCCGCGCGCACCATCGCAGCTCTAATCGTCCTGCGCGATCAGGTCATCTCGCCCATCCTCGCCGGTGTACGCAGCCCACGACCTGGCCGCAAACCCGCCACCTGGACCCCGATCGATCGCGACTACGAAGCGCTCCGCATCAACATGCAAACGCTCTTCCGCGACCTCGGCATCACCGCCCACGCCGCCGCTGCGGCATAGACAACTTTTTGTCGATCACGATTTCGCAAGCGGCTAACGAAGGAACAGCGGTCAGAAATAGCGCGCAACGCCGCGGCCGCGCGGTGAAGCGTCGTGGTCAGTAGTCGGCCTAGTGAAAGGACGGAATCGCCGGTGGCATGAACTGCTTCATCACCTCAATGTTGGCTCTAATCCGATCGCCTTCAACGACAATCAGTTCGTGCTTGCGGAGATAGTTCAAATCCCGGGTGATCGTCTTGCTGGTCATGCCTGAATAGAGGACCGAAAGAGGATGACCGCCTTTCCGCAGTTGTGCCATTGATACCGGCTGGTCGGGAAGCGCCAACAGGAAGCGGAACATCCGTTCACCCGGTCTCGTTGCGAGCTTGCCATGACGGGAGAGCGTTTCTCTCGCGAAGTCGCGGAATGCGATGATCGTAACCTCGCCAAGTATTTCTTGGTGCACGGCCTCTTGCTCGTCAACGAGCGCACCGAGGACGAACTTGGCGAACGGAGTCAAGTCCCCATTGCTCTCAAACCGCGTGTGATCAAGCATGCCGACGTACTGGTCCCGGTTTTGGTAGTAGAAGTTCGCAAGCGAGTAGAAGCCCCGCGCGTTGATTCCGCCTTGATACAGAAGGAAGCTCTCCAGACCGCGAGCGGTGCGACCGTTTCCATCCCCGAACGGGTGAATGCCGATCAAGTAGAAATGCCCCATGGCCGCTCGGACCGGTGCTGGCCAACCTCTCGGAGGGCCCTCACGGAACCACTCGACGAACTGTTTCATGAGAGTTCGGACCTCTTCGCCGGTGCGTGGCGGCACGTAGGTGCCGACATGTACGGCGTGATTTCGATACTCGCCGGGGACGTTGTCCGCATAATCGATGTCGTCGGTCGTGAGTTCGTGGATAGTCCTAATGAGGTTCTCGTTAATGGGGTGGTCAGGGTTCTCCCGGAGAAAGCTTGCGACGAACTGCATGACCTTCTCGGCGTTGCGCACCTCTTGCTCCGCCCGCTGGCGATTGGCCGGAAGAACCCGTTTGTCCGGAGGGTTGAGCATGATTTGCTCAACCTCCGACTCACTCACTTCAGTACCTTCGATGCCAGTGGTCCCCCGCACGGCGCGAAGGATGTTGAGTTGGTCGATGCGCATCTGGACGGCTGGGGGCAGCGGGATTCCATGGATGATCCGGGACATGGCCTGAACTCGGGCAACATCCGCCATGAGTTTCTGATCGTTCACATTCAGCCGATAGCCGAAGTCGACCTTCCATGAAGGCATGTCTTAGCCTCCTAGTCCCGGACATTGTCTCGGACAATGTCCCTCTAGATATCTCGCGAACATGCAGCGTAGTATACCTATCGACGGGGACACCGTCCGGTACCGTGTCCATGATAATGTCTGGGGTGTTGGCTTGTAAGGCCCAGTGTCACACCCCTCAAGTACAAAGTTCAGTATGAACAGGCTTTCGACCACCAAGCAGGCACAAATCGTGGCCTGCCTGGTCGAAGGTCTGTCCCCTCCCCGCCGGAGGCCATGATTTCCCCGCCGGATTCCTTGGCCTGCTTGCCAGAAATGGGCGTGTACTGACATGATGCCGGAAACGACCAAGGGGAGGTAGTCGTGAGGCGTTCAGTACTGCTCGTCATCTTTGTCGCCCTGGCCTCGGTCCCGGCCGCGTCACTCGGATCTCAGGAGGGGCCATCGACGCTACGCGTCGCTCCGCCGAGCTGGTACACCTCGGAACTGCACCAGAGAGTTCTCGCCGCGGGTCCTCAAGGCGTCGACGTGAAGGTCTCACCGAACGCCACCGAGCTCAACTGCCTTGGCACCGCACCCCCCTACGCCGGCACCCAAGGGGCGAGCGTGCAAGCAGTGTCGGCGGGAACCTGCATGGTCTACCCGTCGGGATGCACCATGAGCTTCATCTTTGCCGACGCGACGTCGAAGTTCATCGGCACCGCCGGCCACTGTGTCGGGAGCGGTGGGGCCGTGGTCGTGCAAGTCGCCACGCGCGTCGACCCTACCGATAGCCTTCCGATAGTCACGCTCGCCGCAATCGGAAACGTGGCGAAACGCGTGAACAACGGAATCGGCCGCGACTTCGCGCTGGTCAAGATCGACCCATCGTTCAAAGTCATGCCCGGAATGGCGGGTGCCGCCGGCCCGGTGGGCGCGTTCTGCGGAGACCCCGTAGGCCAGCCGGTCGTTCACTACGGTCACGGCTACATCTTCTTCGTCGAGCAGGGTCACCCGAAGGTCGGCGAAGTGATTCCGGACCTCCACCCGACGATCAAGTTCACCAGCACCAGCGCCGGCTACAACTGGGCCGGTTATGGACTGCCGGGGGACTCGGGCAGCGGTGTCATGGACGCCGCCGGGCTTGCCGTCGGGAACCTGACGCACGGGTTGTCGGTCCTGAACGTTCCCATTCCAGGTCTCAGCTTCGGAACCACGATGTCGGGGATCTTCGGCATTATTGGCTCGAGCTACGGACTCGTCACCGTGGACGGGCGCGTCGTGAAGTGTCCCGGAATCGCCGGTCTAGTGGGTGTCTAGCGGGAACGCGATCTGCTGACGTCGCCGGCTAGCCCGGCGGGCGTTCCAGTTCGGTCGTAACCGAGCGGACGATGCCTTCGGCATCGAGACCGAGCGACGCGTGGATCTGATCGACGTCGCCGTGGGCGAGGAAACGATCGGGCACCGCGAGCAGTACGTGCGGCGTTCGCACACCGGCTTCGGCCAGCTTCTCTGCGACCGCGGAACCGAATCCCCCGCTGCGGAGGTTGTCCTCCACGGTCACCACGAGCGAGGCCTTCGACGCCCACCCCGCAAGCCGAGGGTCTAGCGGCTTGACGAATCGCGCGTTGACGGCTGTGGCGCGCACCTCGTCCTTCTCCAGCCGCTGCGCGGCCTCGCGCGCCTGCACCGCCATCCGGCCGGTCCCGATCACCAGAACGTCGCCGGTGCGCACATCGCCCTCGATCCCCCATTCACCGATCGCCAGGGCTCGGAACGGCTCAAGGTCCACTCCCGAGGCTTGACCCTTCGGGAAGCGAACGACGCAGGGACCGTTGATCTCGGTCAGCGCCGTGAACAGCGCGTGGCGAAGCTCGTTCTGGTCGGCCGGCGCGATCACCGTGAGGTTGGGGGCGATCCGCGTGAAGGACAGGTCGAAGACCCCGTGGTGGCTCGGCCCGTCGTTGCCGGTGACTCCTGATCGATCGAGCGTGATGACCACCGGCAGGTCGTGCAGACAGACGTCCATCACGAGTTGATCGAAGGCACGCTGCAGAAAAGTCGAGTACAGGGCGAGAACCGGCCGGAGCCCGGCCATGGCAAGACCGGCGGCAAAGCCCACCGCATGCTGTTCCGCGATCCCGACGTCGAAGAAGCGGGCGGGAAAGCGTGCGGCGAACCGGTCGAGCCCGGTCGGGGACGCCATCGCCGCCGTGATCGCCACGATCTCGGGGCGATTTTCGGCGATCTCGCAGAGCGCCTCCGCGTAGACGGAAGTGTAATCCCGTAGAGGCGCCTTCTGCGCACCCGTGCCCACGTCGAAGGACTTCACGCTGTGGAACTGCTCGATCTCGTCGGAGACCGCAGGTCCGTATCCGTGACCCTTCTCCGTCACCACGTGCACCACGACCGGGCCGCCCAGTCGTGCTGCGCTGCGCAGCGCGCGCTCGATGGCGGCAATGTCGTGGCCGTCGATCGGACCCGAGTAGACGAGGCCGAGATCCTCGAAGATCGTCTGTGGGGCAACGAGCTGCTTTGCGGCGTTCTTCGTGCGTTTCGCGAGATCGGCCAGCGCGCGGCCGAAGCGCGGGATGCGCTCGAGGCTTTCCTGCACGTCGGCCTTGACGCGACGGTACGACGGCGACAATCGGATGCGCGAGAGGTGCCGCGCAAGACCGCCCACCGTGGGCTGATACGAGCGGCCGTTGTCGTTGAGCACGATGAGGAGATCCGGCTGGCTGTGGCCGATGTTGTTCAGAGCCTCGTACGCCATCCCTCCCGTCAGCGCGCCGTCACCGACGACGGCGATCACGCCCCCTTCTTCGCCGGTTAGCCGCCGCGCCTCGGCGATCCCCGCGGCATAGGACAGCGCCGTGGATGCGTGCGAGTTCTCGACCAGATCGTGCTCGCTCTCGACGCGGCTGGGATAGCCGGACAACCCGCCGGCGCTGCGAAGGCTGCCGAAGCCTTCCCTGCGCCCGGTCAGGATCTTGTGCACGTAGGACTGGTGCCCGGTGTCCCAGATGAAACGGTCGCGAGGGGACTCGAAGACGCGGTGCAGCGCGATCGTCAGCTCGACAACGCCGAGATTCGGACCGAGGTGACCGCCGGTACGCGAGATGGAATCGACGAGGAAGGCTCGGATTTCCCGGGCAAGCTGCGCGAGTTCCTCCGCGGTCAGCCCGGCCAGGTCCTGCGGCCCGTCGATGCGTTCGAGAATCATTTCCCGCCTCACCCCTTGCGTGCGGGGCCACAGTCTATGCGCCGCCGCCCATCCCTCCCATGCTGCCGCCCCGGCCCCGCCCCGCCATGGCCCATTCGGGCAGTGTTCGGACGAAAATCACCGATGAAACGGGTTGCGCGGATAGACGACCTCTACGAGCGTGAGTCCACGCGCCGGAGCCACCGCCCCGGCCTTGGCCCGATCACCTTCCGCCAGTACGAGAGCAACGGACTCTGCCGTGCGCCTCCCGCGGCCCACCTCGAGCAGCGTCCCGACAACCGCGCGCACCATCTGGTGACAGAAGGAGTCCGCCACGATCCGAACCAGCAGGCAATCGCGCGCTCGGCGAAA
>JBKKBZ010000017.1:0-5956 GCA_046713235.1 Actinomycetota bacterium
AACTACGCACAAACCTTCGAGTCCTTACGCTGTAACTCCGGAATTCGCTCCGGCCCCTCTTTGCAACCGATCCTCCCAGAGAGCCAGGACTGCCAGCCGATAGGCCAAGAAAGCCTCTCCCGCATCCAGACTCTCGGTGAGCTTCCGGATACCTTCCCGGTTGCTCCAGGAAACGAGATCCGACCCCGCGATGGAGAGTCCTTCTCGCAGGACCATATTTTTTTCATTTAAGACGAAAGCAGTGAACGGCCGGGAGAGGTTAGCTTTGTCCGGTCTCGTCCGGATCTCCTCAGGAAGCCGGCCAGCCACCCCGCGGCTCAACCCGCGGGCAACCATGGCCTGGACGAACTCTTTCGGAACGGCCTGAGTGTCCGATCTATACTGTGTAATCCCCCCCCAGAGGAGCATCCGAGAGAATGAACCTGCCGCTCCCGAGGGTAATGTCTTCGACGGTGCCAAAGTCGACGATGCTGGGTGCCTCGTACATATGCTTACCTCCCCCCTTCTCGCCGGGAAACCTTCTTCCCCTGGCGTTGATGAACGTCGTTGTTCGGATCCCTTGCCGAGCTTCAGGTTCGGAGCTACCCGACCGGACTCAAGATGGGTGTCCCGAGCGGGAAGTCCGCCGAGCTGACCCTGAGCTCCCCAAGGGTGATGCTCTCGACGGTCCCGAAGTCCTGGACCGCCGGTGCTTCGTAGTGCTTCATACGTCTACCTCCCCCCTGCCGCTACACAGCGTCAGATTCGGTCTTACGGGGCGGAAGGAGTACCCTCTTCCGTCCTGGTCGCTACCTTCCTCTAAGTAACTACGCACAAACCTTCGAGTCCTTACGCTGTAACTCCGGAATTCGCTCCGGCCCCTCTTTGCAACCGATCCTCCCAGAGAGCCAGGACTGCCAGCCGATAGGCCAAGAAGGCCTCCCCCGCATCCAGACTCTCGGTGAGCTTCCGGATACCTTTCCCGGTTGCTCCAGGAAACGAGATTCGACCCCGCGATGGAGAGTCCTTCTCGCAGGATCATATTTTTTTCATTTAAGACGAAAGCAGTGAACGGCCGGGAGAGGTTAGCTTTGTCCGGTCTCGTCCGTATCTCCTCAGGAAGCCGGCCAGCCATGGCGTGCCGCAGGATCGTCTTGGTCCAGCCGTTACGGATCTTCTGGGTCCGCGGAAGCCCGAGGCAGTACTCCACTAGCCGGCGGTCGAGGAAGGGGTGAGCCAGCTCGATCCCTCGGGCGCCATAGATCTCGTCGAGCATCTCCAATGTTGCCGGGATCACCCCCGCTCGGGTCACGTGACGCTCTCTGGCCTGGAAGTTCCCTCCAGGGCGCCAGGGCTGGTCGAAGATCATCCGACCGAGCCCGACGCGCCCCGCGAATTTGAGATCGACGGAGGGCGGGACCACCTCCCGGCCCCGGAGCTTCCTCCACGCGATCCATATCCGGGTCGGAAGCAGTGGCCTGATGACGTGGCGCACGATAAGAAACGCCAGCTTCACGCCGTGCACGCGCTGGGTGGCCTTCAATTCCCGTCTGAGCGTCCGCCACCGGCCGGTGACGAGCAGGTCGGAGGCAAAAGTCATGCTCCCCTGAAGGACGCCGTCGCCGTCGATTCCATCAAGGACCACCTTCACACCGTCGTGGTCGACGGCATCCGCCACGGCGTCGGATTGGAACCAGTTCGCCGCGAACAGGGGGACGCCGAATCGGTCGAGCGTCTCATCAAACGAGTCTCCGAACGCGTTTCTCCCCTCCAGTGAAACCCACTCCTGACGAGCGCCTGCCTTCTCTGCTGCCAGGCGCTGGAGCGGGCGCTCGTCGCCTATCTCGTCCTCGAACCCGATCGAGAACCCAACGATCTCTGCCAGGGATGCTACGTGGGGCAAGGTCACGGCGATGCTCGTCGAGTCCAAGCCGCCCGACAGCGAAACACCGGCGCGATCGACTCCCCGGACCCGGCAGCGCACGGCCTCGTCGAACAGCTCGCGGAATCTGTCCGCGTACGCCTCATCGCTGGATTCGCGTACCGGCCGTGGATCCCAGCGATACCACTCTCGCTCCTCCCATCTCCTCCCGGTATTCGCAACAGCGAGGTGGTTCGGGCGCAGCCGGCGAATCGCCCGGTAGCCGGTCGCCGTAGCGAAACCCTGGGAGGCCGCGATGAAAGGCGCCACGAACATGTCGTCGATCGTCCGGTCCAGCTCTGGATCGGCCAGGATCATGTGGATCTGACTCGCGGCGATGACCCGCCCCTTCGAACGCGCAGTCAGCGCGGGCCGGGCCCCCATGAGATCGTGAAACACCACGAGCCCGCGGCGGCGGCGATCCCACACCGCGCCGGCGAAGTCTCCGATGATTCGGGAAAGGCACCGATCGCCCCAGCGGCGCCAGCATCGCAGCACCAGCTCCGCCTCGGTCGCGTCCGGCGGCGGTGCGTCGCTCCCCAGGCCGGCAGTGAGATCTTTGCGATTGTCGATTCTCGAATCGAGCACAACCACGTAGTCGTCGGCAATCGCGAGGGGATGCCCGCGGAAGCCTTCGAACCCCACCAGGACAACGCCTTCATCCTCCCACCGGCGGGCCACCCCGCGGTTCAACCCGCGGGCTTCCATGGCCTGGACGAGCTCTTTCGGAACGGGCTGAGTGTCCGATCTAATGGCTATGAATCCGCTCATGACGCTTGGTCCTCCGTTGCGCCCTTGATGACGGCTCGAGGCCGCCGGAAGCGGGCGATCGTGGTGTAGTTGGAGCGCCTCTCGGCGATCGGCCGGCCGCTCACCTCGACCCAGGCGTGTGCCTTGAACTCATCCTTCTCCTTTGCGACCCCGACCACGACGTCGGCGGGTACACCGTTCTTCGACAGCGAACGTTCCATCGCGATCGAACGCGGAAGGCAGGTGATTCCCAAGCCTTTGGTGTCGAGCGCCCGTCGCGCCACACGGACCGCGCGCCCGGCCCGCGGGGGCAGCGGCAACTCTCCGTTCACCGGCCGGTTCGCCGGCACGTTGATCAGTCCGAACATTCCCGCCGCATTCCGAAAGCCACGAAATCGAAGGACTACCCGTGCGACCGAGGACCACCACAACACCCGCGCAACGGTAACGGCGTCGGATGGTCTCACCGACGCGACTCGGCGAATCGCAGTCGATCGGGCGCCGGAAGTTTCCGCAGTCCGCGGGCGCTGGGGCGTCATCGCGCTCACACCGTGGGCCGAGTGCTGTCTGCCCGTCGCAAGAGGCCCCGCTCAAACAGCGTGGAGATGAACGCCTCTACGTCGGCCCGCGCTCGGGCAAGGTCGATCTCGTACTCACCGGCGAGCCGCTGCGCCATCGCGTCGGGCTCGAGACCGTCGCGCAGCATCGACCAGACCAATGAGCCGGTCGAGTTGAGACCGAAGTAGTGTCCCGATCGCAAATCGAGAAGCACGGCCTCCCCATCGAGGTCTCGCGACAACACGTCCTCGGGAATGTCCATCCGATCCTTCCTCCTTTCTCGTTGCATGGGTTAACCGTGGGTCAGTAGGTGGAGATGGTGCCGCGCCGCCGCGCTCTCCCAAGGGCGCGCGTCAGAGCGCCGACGCTGATGAACGGGAGCACGGCCGCGAAGGCCGCGAGGATCAGCAACTCCCCGGCGAGATCCCCGACGCCCTGGCCGCTGAGCAAGGCGCCGCGGACGACCCGCAAGATGTGCGTGAGGGGCGAAAGCTCCGCCAAGGCGCCCAGCCATCCCGGCATATCCTCGACGGGGAAGAACACCCCGCTGATCAGAGAAAGTCCGCTGGTTATCCACTGCGTGATCACCCCGCCCTGCTGAAACACCAGTACGAAGGCGGCGCCGAGAATGCCGAGGGACGCGAACACGATCGCGGCGAGCAGGATCCCGAGTGCGGCCGTCCCCCACTGAGGGGCAGTCGTTTGAAAGCCCATCAGCGCCGACGCCGTCAGCATCACGCTCCCCTGAACCAACCCGTCGAGCACCGGGTAGGTGGCCCAGGACGGCGCCAGCACCCAGGGAGAAATCGGCTGGGTCGCGAGAATCTCGAGCGTGCCCTGGACCTGCTCGGTCCGCACGGCGCTCGTGGGTCCAGACAACGACCCCTGAAGCACCTGCCCCAAGGCGATGCCGACCACCACAAAGCTGAAGTAGTTGGTCGCCTTGAGCGAGGGAACCGCTTCCGCATCGATCAGCTCGGAGATGAAGCGAAAGGTGAGGAGCGTGGCGAAAATGCCGGCTATCGTCATGGCAAACGCCATGCGATATGAGCGGGCGATGCGAAAATCGCGCCCGACGAATGCGCCCGCGACCGCGACCCCGGTCACGACGTCGCTCCGGATCCGGCGGTGGCGGCTTGCCGAAGACTCGTCCGTCCGACCTCCCGGCCGTGCTGAAACTCGACGACCTCGTCGCACAGATCCTTGAAGTCCTCGATGGTAGGGCCGACCACCAATACGGCGGCTCCCGAGTCCGCGTACCCGCGAAGGAGGCCGCGCACGATCTCGAGGCCCTCGTCGTCGAGCCCGCGCATGGGCTCGTCGATGAGCAGAACCGGGGGCGTGTGAAGGAAGGCTCGCGCCAGAACCAGCCGCTGCCGCTGGCCGGCCGACCAGCCGGAGACCCGCCGGTTGGCCACGTGTGCCAGCCCGACTTCCTTGACCCAGCGCTCCGCCCTCAGGGTTGCCTCCTTCTTCGACAGGCCGCTCGTCCGGCCGAAGAACACCAGGTTCTGCAGGCCGGTCAGGCGCCAGTAGACGGCCCGTTCGTTGACCAGGGCCACGCCGATCGACCTGCGCACCTCTTGCTCCTCCGTCACAACGTTCGCGCCGTTGACCCAGGCGGAGCCCTCATCCGGACGAAGGAGCGTCGCGCATATCCTCAGAAGGGTGGTCTTCCCGGCGCCGTTGAATCCTGTAACGGCAACCAGCGAGCCGGGGGGGATATCGACGCCGACACCGTCCAGGGCCAGCATGTCCCCGTACCGCTTGACCAGCCCCTCGGCGCGAACGCCTTTGTGGGCTTCCAACCGATGGCCTCCTTGACTAGATCTCTCGGAAAGCGAAAGCGGGCCCGCAGGGGGCCCGCTCTGTGCGAGGCGCCGAAACTTCCGCTCTTACCGCTGTCTACACTTCGGCAGCGTGGAAGGTACAAGCGGAAAGTGTAACCCGTCAAGCCTGGAGCCTCGAAAAAATCGGACCATCCGAACACGAAGCCCCGGTTCGGGCCGGACGAGGGCCAAGCGATTGGAAAATCGGATCCGCGGGCATAAGGAACAGCCCTCTTCTGCGTAGTTCTTGATGGAGTTTGCTTGCCCGAGGCAGGAAGAGGTCGTGACAAAGCGGCAAAGGCTGTCGTGGCGCCTTCCTACCCGGGAGACATGGCGACGAGGTCCGGATAAGTTCTCCTGGGTGGTTTTGCGCAGAAGGAAAAGCGATGCACCACGTCGAAACAACTTAAAGACCAGAGTTCCAAAACTAGGGGGGAGGTTACATGAAGAAGGCGTTTTTGATCATGGCGGTATTCGCCGCGGCGATGGTTCTCCCGGCGACCGGCCAAGCCAGCCACGGCTTTTTCGAGATGGACTGCACGGGAACGGTAGCCGCCGGCGGGACTGCCGAGTGCCTCGGCGAGACTCTCATGGACGGACGCGGGTTCGTTTCCAACATCGAGAGCCACGGCAACTTCCACGAGCTGCTGGCAGACGGGTCGGTAAAGGTTGAGTGGATCGACGGAGCCGGCAGGCTCGTCTACGACTCGGTTTGTACGCTCGTCGGGGTATCTCTCGACGGGATCGGGCCGTTCGACCTCCAGAACGCGACCTGCTCGAACACCTACTACCGCCAGTCGTACCGGGGCGGACAGCAAGCGATGCGCGTCACCGCGACGTCGAACTCGTGCGGAGATGCCACCGAGTGCCGCTTCCACGGGCAACTGCAGATCAGCCCTTCCAACGCGCTGTTCTAGTC
>JBKKBZ010000018.1:0-6845 GCA_046713235.1 Actinomycetota bacterium
GTCTTGGAAGGGGTTCCCGAAGTGCTGGCACGCCGCGCCGCGTGGCTCCGCACCCGTGCCGCACGGGGCTCGGCCGTCGATGCGCTTGTGGTCGCCTTGGCCGAGCCCGGAGGCACGATCCTCACACAAGCCCCCGCCGATCTCGGTGCGCTCGCGTCACACGCAAGGGGTGTGTCGATTCTCCATCCCTAAACCGGGGACTGCCCCAGGGTTGGTTGACCTAGAGACGTCGCCGCCCCGACAGCTTCCAGGGACCGGTAGCACCCGCTGTTGACGAAATGCAGGCAACGCAGGCATAATGCAGGCATGGCGATTTCGATCACGATTCGGAACGTGCCCGACGAGGTGCGCGACGTACTCGCGGCCCGGGCAGCCCGGGCCGGGCGCTCGTTACAGGAGCACCTGCGTGCAGAACTCGTCGATCTGGCGCGCCGTCCGACTGTGGCGGACTTGCTGGCGCGCGCGGCTACACGAAAGGCAGCGACGGGCAGCCGGCTCGCGCGTAAGGCGATCCTCACACACCGCGACGCGGATCGGCGTTGACTCTGGTCGTCGATGCATCGGCAGTGGTGGCTGCTCTGGTTGACGGCGGGCCGGACGGGGCATGGGCAGAGTCGCTTCTCGCCTCCGAGACGCTGGCTGCGCCACACCACATGCTCGCGGAGGCAGCGAACATCTTGCGGCGCGCGCTGCTGGCTCGCGACCTGAGCAACGATGTCGCCTCGATGGCGCACAACGACCTGTTGCAGCTCCGCGTCGAGTTGTTTCCCTACGAGCCGCTCGGAGACCGTGTCTGGGAGTTGCGCGGCGCCGTAACCACGTACGACGCGTGGTACGTCGCGCTTGCAGAGTCTCTCGACGCGCCTCTTGTGACTCTGGATGGAAGACTCGCTCGCGCGTCGGGTCCACGATGCGCTTTCGAGACTCCACCGGGTCGCCAACGGTGATCGGCTTCAGTCTAGGTTGACGGCTGCGCCGCCGGAGCGGGGGAGGTTGAGAGGGGAATATCGGGTCGTTTTCGTGCGCACCGATGAGGAGCGCTGGGCGGGAGCCTTTTCAGAAGCGAGCAGGGTAACGGATTCGTCTGGGTTCATGATGGTGCTCCATTCCACCGTTGGCGTGCTGGCCGTTACCGCGCGCGTCGAGAACGTGAAGCGTGGCACCTGCCTGCCCGTTCGCGAGGCTATTGGGCGGAAACAGGCCGGTACCAGAGGCCGCCGAGTTCGGCAGCCATTCGGCTCCCTGCTCGCGGATGACGGTGAGAAGGGCGTGGACGACCGCCGGATCGAACTGCGTTCCCGCGCATCGCTTGATCTCCTCAAGGGCGTTCTGATTGCTCATCGCCTTGCGGTAGGGACGGTCGGAGATCATCGCGTCAAACGCCTCCAGGACTGCAAAAATCCGCGCGGCGATCGGGATGGCCGTCCCTTTGAGCCCAAAGGGGTAGCCGCTTCCGTCCCATCGTTCGTGGTGTGCCCGGACGACGGCTGCAACCGGAGCGAGTTCCCGCGTCCGAGCCAGGATCTCCGCGCTGATCTCTGAGTTGTCCTTCATGCTCAAAAACTCCTCGTCCGAGCGCCCTTGGCGACTGGCACCTGCTACTGAAGGGATTGTCGAAGTGGGTCGGAGCTGAATTAATGGGCGGGCGTACTCGGTTCTTCCAAGTAGGGCTGACTAGTCTCGAGCGCCGGGCCGACTTGTGTAAGAGCAATGCTGTGTCGTCGCCGCGGGTGGGGTGACCGGGCGCCGGTCTGCGGCGTACACTTCCCCCACAGGCGATATCTGTGCACGGCCGGCCCAAGGGGGGCACCGATGAGGCGGGACGTTTCTGCAGAGCGAGCCGACATCGATCGCGTCGTCGCGGGCAAGACGCTGTTGAGCGTGTTCGCCGAGACCTGCGAACGATTTCCCGACGCGGAGGCTCTGAAATGGCACGACGCTTCGGGCGCGTGGCGGTCCCTGACCTGGTCCGGCTACCGCGACCGCGTGCGCGAGGTCGCGCTCGGTCTGCGCGCCATCGGCTTCCGGCCGGGGGAGTTCGGCGTGCTCATGGCCCGAAACCGCCCGGAGCACGTGATCGCCGACCTCGGCATCCTGCACGCCGGCGGAACCCCGATCAGCCTCTACAACACGCTTGCCCCCGAACAGGTTGCCTACGTTGCCGGTCATTGCGAGGCGACGGTTGCCTTCGTCGAGGACGCCGCCTTCCTGGAGAAGTTTCTCAAGGTGCGTGAGGACCTTCCGAACCTGCGACGCGTCGTTCTGGTCGAGCCCTCGGATGCGGCGGAGAGCGATTGGGTGATCACCCTGGACGAGCTCGTAGACGCCGGCCGCGCGGAGGGCTCCGCGACCTTCGATCGCATGTGGCGCGAGGTGACGCCGGAAGATCTCGTCACCCTGATCTATACGTCGGGCACCACCGGGCCGCCGAAGGGAGTGATGAACACACACCGAAACGTGCTCTGGTGCATCGAGTCCTATCACCGCATGATCGAGCCGCACCCGGGTGAGCGTGTGATGTCGTATCTCCCGCTCGCGCACGCCGCGGAGCGGTTCGCCTCCCACTGGCGCGGCATCGTCGCTGCGCCGGTCGTGCATTTCGTTCCCGACATCCTGCAGTTGTTGCCCCACCTCCTCGACGTGCGGCCCACCTGGTTCGTTGGGGTGCCGCGTGTCTGGGAGAAGCTCTACGCAGGGATCAACGCGGGACTGGCCGCCGAGCCCGATGCGGCGAGAAAAGCGGCGATCGAAGGCGCGATCGAGGTTGGGCGGGAGGTCGTCGCTCACGAGCAGAAGGCAACGCCTTTGCCGGCCGACCTGGCTGCAAAACACGAGGCTTCCAAGCCGGTGTACTCGGCCATCTTGTCGAAGGTCGGTCTGGATCAATGCGTCGCACCGCTGACGGGTGCCGCGCCGATCTCGACGGAGGTCATCGAGTTCTTCCACGCGCTAGGGCTTAGGGTGTCGGAGGTGTGGGGCATGAGCGAGCTGACGGCGCCGGCCACGTGGAACGGGACCGAGCGCATCAAGATCGGAACCGTGGGGTACGCGATGCCGGGTGTGGAGGCGGTGCTCGCCGGCGACGGTGAGCTCCTCGTGCGCGGCGGGCTGCTCATGTCCGGCTACTACAAGGAGCCGGAGAAAACCGCGGAGGCGATCGACGCCGACGGCTGGCTGCACACCGGGGACGTGGCGACGATCGACGACGAGGCATACGTGACGATCGTCGATCGCAAGAAGGAATTGATCATCACGGCCGGCGGAAAGAACATCTCGCCGGCCAACCTCGAGAACGCGCTCAAGGAGCATCCGCTGATCGGCCAGGCGTGCGTTGTGGGAGACCGGCGCGCATACCTCACCGCGCTCGTGGTGCTCGACCCGGAAGTGGCGCCGGCGTGGGCCAAAGCGCAAGGAATCGAAGCCTCCAGTGTTGCGGAGCTGTCGACGCACCCCGGCGTGGTGGCTGAAGTCGACGCGGCTGTGACCGCCGTGAACGAACGGGTGTCCCGGGTGGAGCAGATCAAGCGCCACGCCCTCTTGCCGGCGGAATGGACGGCCGAAAGCGAGGAGCTAACGCCGACGATGAAGCTCAAGCGCCGGGTGATCCACACCAAGTACGCCGACGCTATCGAGGGGCTTTATCAGGGCTAAGCGATGCAGGCAACACAGGCATGGCACGAGATCCACTACGGAACCAGCTCGAAGGTCTCGAGGTGCCGCGGTCGGATGATCGAGAAATGACGCCGGTCTAGCGTGGCGATCTTCGTCTCGCCCAAGCGTTCGGCGATCGCAACGATGGTCGCGTCGACGTAGCCGAGATAGAGGTCGCGATACTGCTCGATCAACAACGTTGCCCGGATCCGATCTTCCTTGAGAATCGGCTCGACGACGAGCGTGCCCTCATCGAGCGCGCGGAGAAATCGCACCTCGACATCGACTCCGAACCGGTCGGCAATCAGCCAGTCTGCCTCCACGACCACCGATTCTGGGACGAGCCGCGGCTCGGGGGAGCCGACGACCGCTCCGGCCGCCTCGTGAGCGGGATCCTTGGCGTCGATCGCGGCGAACAGCACGCTCGTGTCGAGGATCATCGGCGCCGGGGACGTTTCGCCTTGGGTCGTTCGGCCTTCGCGGAGCGGCCCATGATTTCGGCCGCCTTCCCACGCATGATCCGGGAGATCTCCTTGTCTGCCCGGCGGGCAGGTGCCGCGCCGGCCTTGCTGGCCGCGATGCCCACGAACGACGGCCTGCGCCCTTCCGTGGGCGTCGCAAAATATGCTGCCAGCGCGTCGCGGACGACGGCCGACGCCGAACGACTCGATCGCCGTGCCTCATAGGAAAGCCGCGCGGACATGCCCACGGGAAGCGTCACGGTCGAGCGCACGGTTCGTTCCTCCGGCTGAGACTGGCGGCGCATACGATGAGTATGTAGCATACTATTCGGAGGCGCAAGCTATTACATCACCTCCACTCGGTGATGTATACTCCACGTCGATGAAAAGGCTTCAGATAAGCATCGAGCAAGAACTCGACGACGCGCTGGCCGTCGAGGCGAGCCGTCGAAGGACCTCGAAGGCCGCGTTGATCCGGCAGTACGTGCGGGAGCGGTTGGGTCGTAGTCGGCCGCCGGCCGACCCATTTGCGGCGCTCGTCGGCGACATCGACGACGAGGCCGGCGACATCGATGGCGTCGTATACGACCGTTGAGATTCGTCGATACTTCCTTTTGGGTTGCTCTGCGTTTTTCGGGCGATGGACGCCACCCCGATGCCCGCCGCATTTGGGAGAGCGGTCCGGGTGGGCTGATCACCACCGACGCGGTGGTGGGTGAGACCTGGACGTTTCTCCAGCGCCACGCCGGCCACCGCCGGGCGGTCGAGTTCATCGATGCCGCCACGAGATCGCCCACGCTCACCATCAGGCACGTGGACGAGGACTTGTTCGCCGAAGCGTGGCGATGGCTGCGCCGCCACGACGAGCGCGACTACTCCTTTGTGGACGCGACCAGTTTCGCAATGATGCGACGACTCAGGTTACGCGAGGCTCTTGCGTTTGATGGTGATTTCGCGGCGGCGGGATTTGCAGAGGTGCGCCCGTACGGCGACTGAACACGTTCCGGAAATTCCCGGGAAAGGGCTGGCTCGCCCCTGTTCGCCCGCGCTATAGTCGCCGGCGAAGGAGATACATATGGGGCGCTTGGGGCACCGCAAGCGGGGGACTAGGCTCCATCTCGGAGCCTGTTGTCTGGTCGTCCTCGCTCTCTTTCCGCCTACCGCCGTCGCCGGCGACCCCAAAGGGCAGTCGCCGTTTCTCGCGGCACCCGGATCACGCTGGCTGAGCCTGGACGAGGCGGCCGAGGCTCCGGCCCGGGTGCGCCTCGCCAACGCCATGAAGAGCAGCCGGGCGAGCCTGCGCTCGCTTTTGGACCTGCGTGCGGCAACACTCGCGTCCCCGGCCGAGCGCGGGGGCAGCGGCCTGGTCACCACGGCAGCCGAAGAAGCCGGGGTTCGAATCGTCGAGCCGCTTGCCGCCGCTGATCTCGACGCGGACGGGCGGGTCGATGTGCTGACCCTAAGCGTGGATCCGACCAAGCCGGGTCTTGGCCTCGCGGGGATTCGGGGGCTCGACGCGTCCCCGCTCTGGTCCCAGACCATCGACGTCGAACCTCAGCACTTCCTCTTCGTCGCGGATCTCAGCGGCGACGGCGCGCCCGAGATCATCCTCCTGGAATTCTCAGAGACTGCGGCAATTCAGGGGGCAGAGGTTCCGGTCGGCGGGGTGCTGGCCGGACCGGTGCTGCTCCAACAAACGATTCGCGTGTTCTCGGGGGCATCGGGGGAGGAGCTGTGGTCCCGGTCGATTCCCGCCGTCTTCCTGATCGCCGAAGGTATTGCGGAGGTCTGGGACGTGCCGGTGCCGGTCGCTGTGTTGGGTGAAGGCTCCGTAGTCGGCGCGGCAGGTTTTCTCACCAGCGTGCAGTCGATGCCCGACGCAGACGGTGACGGCGGGGACGAACTCTTTATCGGCACGGAGTCCTTCGGTGCGGGCGGGGCCCAGGCGCTGGGTTTCACGCCCGCCGGGGTCGAATACGTGGGAGCTGCAGCGGGACAAGCGGCGGCGACCGCGGTCGTATTGAGCGGTGCGTCGGGGTCGCCTTGGGGAACACTCGGCGCCGCCGGTCGCTGGGTAGGAGCGTGCGAAGCGACCTCGGAGACCTGCCTGGGGCTCGGCGGATATCCGGCGATCGAACCGGTCTCCGACGTCAACGGCGATGGACTCGGCGACGTCGCGTCGCTCTCGTCGTCGGCCGGCGGGGATCTCCTTTCCGTCGGGCCGGCGGACGGCGGACAGGCGTATTGGTCGATCCCGGTTGAGCCGACGGAAGGATTCCCGGTCATCGAGGGCAGCGATCTCGATGGTGACGGTTCCGCGGACCTTTATCTCTGGGGAGTCTTCGGGGCTCCTCTGGTTAGAGCGTTCCAGGGATCCGACGGAAGCGAGATGTGGAGCGCCGAATTGGCCGGCGACGACGCGGTCTGGGTACCGATCGGCAGGGTGGACGAGGACGAAGGCGAGGACCTCGTCGGCTTGGAGTTCGGCCATTTAGAAGGCCTTCGACTCGTGACGCTCTCGGGCGCGACGGGCGATCAACTGTGGGCGCATGTGCCTGCGATTCCGGAGCTCTCACTCGGTCCGGACGGCGGTTTCACGTCCTTGTATATGTGCCTGTGTCCCGAAGACTTCACCGGTGACGGCGCCGGCGAACTCATGTACCACTTCCAGACCGGTGTCTTCGGTGACGGACCGTCAAGTCCGATCCTCTCGATGAAGAAGGGTACCGTCGC
>JBKKBZ010000019.1:0-5116 GCA_046713235.1 Actinomycetota bacterium
AGGCCTGGGCCGGCGCGAGCGGGACCACGAAGCTCAAGGTCAGCAGGATCAGGATCAGCTTTCGTCTCGATCTCATAACTCGTTCACCACCTGGTATCGGTTCTGACGGGGACGGCGCGTGTGCGGCGTTGCACTACGGCTGCGGCTCCTAGCGCGCCGACGAACGCCAAGGTCGCAAGCGCACCAAGCGCCACCCAGGCATTCGTCACCGGATCTTCCCTGTGAGCGCGGCGCGCGGTGAAGGCGTGGCGCTGGGCGCTCTCCGCCGAGGAGGCACTGCGGCCATCGGCGTGACGGCGCTCGACCACAACTTGGCGTGCCTCCTGACGCACATCTTCCGCATAGCGAGCGTCAACGAAGGAATGGTCGTCGTGCTTTTCGGTCTGGTATTCCACCTCTTGCTCTTCCTTGCGCCCGACACCCGGAGCGCCGGGCGGAGCGGGAGCGACAACCGGCGCCGGCGGCGGCGGGAACACGGCGACGATCTCGACGAGCGGCGGGCGGCTCGCGGAGAAGGTGATGGGCGGCTCCGGCGGCTCAGGTTCCGGCGACGCGGGGATGCTCGGCTTGGGAGTCGGGACCGGCGACGGGGGATATTCGGTCTTGGTGCAGGGGCTCGCTCCCTGGGTCGGGGCCACGGTGAGCGCCAGCCGGTGGCGCTGCAGCCCCGCGACGGCGTTGATGTAGGCCGTGCCCGGCTTGAACGTGCACAGGAAGCCGAAACCGCCGCCCGGATCGGGGACGACGTTGCCCGCGCCGGAGATCTCCGGTCCCCCCTGACCTAGTGGATCGGGCACGACGAACTCAGCGACATCGGGGTTCTCGCTGTAGAAGTAGAAGTTGGGAAGTACCGCGGACGTGCTGATGCAACTCCCGTTTCCGTGGTAGGACCCCCCGCAAGAGGCGGTCGTCTCGATGCCGTGGCTGAGGTAGGTGGTCTTCGACTGGCGCGGGTCGCTGAAGCCCCCGTTCAGGCCGCGTGCGTAGGCGGACATGTTCGTGACCTGTCCGGCCGGGATCACCGTACCCCGGTAGCTGTGCATCGAGACGGACTCCAGCACCGGCATGGCCTGCACTTCCACCCGCTTCTGCCCCGACAACGGGCCGGTCGCGTCATCGGTCACAGTGAGGAGCTGCCACGCGTGGTAATAGCCGTCCAGCGGATGCAAGGAAGGCTGCGTCTTGTACGGGGGTGGCGGCAGTTCGTAGCCGAGCGGCCCGCCGCCCCCTCCCGCGATGTAGAGGGGAATCCTCACGGTGATCGAGCCTGCCACGCCCGATACATAGTCCTTGGTGTTCCCGCGCAACCCCCCGGCGACCACCACACTCACCTCGTTGGCCGCGGCGTCGGCCTCGAAGTCCGATGTCCAGGAGGGAATCTCCTCCCAGGGCAGCTTGGGGGGCTGATTCATGGCTACGACGATCGGAAGGTCGCTGGAGCTTGCAGCCCACTTAAGGAAATCCCCCTGGTTCTCCTCTGGGTTTTGCTCCTTGGGCGTGCCGTAGCCCTTCGTGCTCGTGTCGAGCACGATCACCCGCACGCCTCGGGATCCCTCCTTGAAGTCGAAAGCGTAGTGCGTGCGCGCAAGACCAGCGTGGGTAGTCGCCGTCGGTGGATAGGCGACCGGCTTGATCCTCGGGTCCGAGGACGTGCCCCAGGGGGCCGTCATCCCCGAGAACGTCTGCTTCCAGTGGTCCATCCCCCCGCTGGACACGCTGGCGGAACAGCTTCCGCCCTGGATCGCCGAGCAAGGCCCCTCCTGGAATCCCTTGGTGTTCCCGGCCAGCGCCGAAGAGCCGAGGGTCGTGAACCGGTCCTTGTCGCCGACGACCGAGAAGACCGGGATACGGAAGCCCTCTATGTACCGGCGGAACTCCTCCAGCTCCTCGGGAATACCGACCAGGCGCATGTTGCCGGTGAAGATCACGAACCGAGGGCCTCCCGGCTGGGTGCTGGCCTCGTTGATCTCGTCGCGGATCTGCAGCGAGACGAGATCCGCCTGTGTCCCGGTCCCCATCGCCGCGGTGCACGACCCGATACCGCACCACGATTCACCGAACGCCGCAAACGCGATCCCGCCGGGCGGGGCATCGAGCTTCGCGTGTCTCGGGCCCTCGCCGGGATCGCCGTTCAGGTTGACCCGGTAGATCGCCGAGGTGTCGTGGCGCCGCTGGTGCTTCTCTTCGAGGTCGGGAACGTCTCCGCCGGGGGTCCCTCCGGCCGCCCAGCCGGTAGATCCGTCGGCCATCGCCAGCCCGTAGACGGGGTCGTCGAAGGCGGACGGGTCGGCCGCCCCGAGCGAGAGCGTGATCGTGACCCGGCGGTTCATCGAGACGTCGAGCCAGCGACCGGATTCGAAGGCGAGAATGGAACCGCGCATCGCCGCGGGCTTGATGCCGTCGTACTTCTTCTCGTCGGGGGAGACGCTGGCGAACAGGCGCCCTGCCCGTGAGGTCAGCGCAAGGATCGTTCCCTCGAGCGGAGTCTCGAACAGCCTGATGGCTCCGCCCGGCGAGCGCACCAGGATGCTGCCGTCCTGGCCCCCGATCACGACCTCGCCCTTGTCGTTCGGCGTCGCGGAATACAGCGTCGGGGCCGTCGGCACGTTCGAACGCTTCAAGAGCGTCCGCCCCTCCGGGCGCACGCGCCACCGGCCGGGAACGCCTTCGAGGACGAGACCTTCGCTGCCGACCACGACGTACTCCGAGCCGCTTTTGGCGATCGCGTAGAGGTCCTGTCCCAGCCTGATGCTTTTATCCGGACGCCAGCGGCCGCCAGCGCGAGCCATGATCGTCCCGCCGAGACCGACGGCAACACCCTCGGCCGGCGAGCGGAACGCCACCCCGAACAGCGGACGCGTCGTCGGCGGGATCTCGAAGAAGGGACCGCTCTCGATCTGCCAGTTCTCCTGTTCGTCGAGCCTGATAATCACCCCGTCGTTGCCCACGGCAAACGGTCTGCCTCCGGCCGGCCAGTCCACGGCATGGAGGTCGTAGGGCGCCTGCTCATTGATGGAGTCCCAGCCGTTGCCCTTGAATATGATCGACTTCCCGCTGTTCCCGACGGCGATCGCCCGGCCGGTTCCCCCGCCCTCCAAGGCGACGGCTTGCAGCAGGCGCGGGTTGGGCTGGGACCACCTGGCGACTGCGCTCTTTCGCGGACGGTCTGTCCAGTGCCCGATGGTCGTGGACACCGAGTGCACGGCGCCTCCGGCACCGAGCGAGTTGCCCGGCGAGGCGACCCATCCCTCGCGGTTGCTGCCCATCGCGATGGAGATCAGGTATCCGTTGGTGTTCGGCTCGCGGAACCATCCGCCCGGCACCTCGCTGGAGCCGGGAATGAAGTGGAACAGGCCGAGACCCCCGGCAAAGACCTCGCCGCGGGGGAGCATCTGGATGCTCGCGATCGCGAACGGCGCCGTCGGGAAGACCTCGTCGCACACCTTGGTCCGGTCGCCGGGCTGGCTACCCGAGCCTTTCTCGACGTTGGGGTCGTTACCTCCGAACTGCTCGCTGTACTGATCGGGGCAGAAGGAAGTCCATCTGTTCTCGTTGGCGGGTTCCCCGCTGGGGGGTTCCCTTAGGTCGTAGCGCAGCATGAACGCACGTGAGACGTGACCCGGCGACCCATCGCCCTCGGGGAACGTAGACGAGGTCGGGTACATCCGGCCGCCGATCCACATGGTCGTCGCGTCGGCGGCGATTGCTCCGGCCTCCGCGGCACGGTTGATCGTCGTGCCGTCCATGCCCTCGGCTGGCGGGTTGTCGAACATGCGCGGCGCGAGGACCTGTTCCCAGGCGCGGTTCGTGCGATGAAAGACCATGACCTTGGTCGAGTCGGCGCCGACCTCTTGGGTTCCGGTGACCCAGGCCTCGTCCTCCGACACCGTCGCTACTCCGGCCAGCTCCACCGGCATGAGAGGGTCGCTGTCAACCGGCTCCCAGACGCCGCCGCGGTTGAGGCGGACGATCGTCGGCCCGACGCCGACCGCGTATCCCACCGTGGCGCCGGCGCTGGTCGCAAGCGAGATCGAGGTCATGAGCTGCTTCTCCGCCGCCAGCGACATTTTGCCGCTTTGTTTGTGCTGCACCCACTGGGTTGAGCCGGGTGCCTTGTGCAGCAGGGCTTCCTGGTCCCCGACGGCGTAGCCTTCGCCGTTGGGCGCCAGCGCGAAGGCGGCCAGCAGCGGATTGATCACCTTGCCGGATGCGCTCACAGGTGGGCCGGTCATCCGCCAGCCGGTGGAGGAGGTGTAGCGAAGGAACACCACCTGGCCGGTCCCGCTGTCGCTATCCCATTCCGGCACGCGGGCGTGCGACAGGCCGATGGCCCATGCCTCGGAGACCTTCGAGCCCGGGACGACGGCGACGCGCGCGATGTTGGCCGGGAGGATCTCGCTCTGCATGGTGGCGATTCCCGACCCCTCCAGTGAGGTGCGGCCGAACGCCGTTTCGCGGCGGGCGCCGCTGGGGGCAGTCGCGAACAGGACCGCCGCCAAGAGAGCGGCAGCGGCCAACCTGCTCTGCAGGGTACGAGTCATAGCAGTTGGTCCCTCAATCTACCTTTTCGCCAGGGCACGAGACAAGGTAGGTATTCGCCCACCTCCGGGACAACTCCTTCCCGCCTGGGGGAACTGCCGCCGAAAAGACGTCCCAGGGGTAGGGCAGAATCAAGCGAAAGGTACGAAGGGTTTCCGCCCTACCCGTTGGCCACGCCGGGTTTGCAGTCCACGGCGTAGACGAAGCCGTCTCCCATGCCAACACCTCGGAAGAATCGAAACTGAGCCAGAAGATGAGAGGATCGGCCCGAAGGCCGATCCTCTCATTGCTACCAGGTGCTGATTAGCCCATTACCACGTCGGGCGACAGCGTGTCGAAGTAGTGCAACCCCGTGGCAACAAATGTGTAGCCGCACGGCGTGTTCGTCCCGATGACGCCGAACGGAATCGGCGTGGGGAACGGGTTCGGTGCCGCAACAGGTACCGGCACCGGTGGAGTTACCGCCGTCGGGTTAAGTGCGGTCGGGTTGTGCGTTTGCACCTGTACCGTCCACGGGTCCTCGAAGGGGCTCGTGGAGGCGTCGATGCCGGTCGGCATCGCACCGATGTCTACCGGA
>JBKKBZ010000020.1:0-4740 GCA_046713235.1 Actinomycetota bacterium
GTTCGCCGTTACTTGCCGGGATTGGCGGAGAACCGGGGTGGATAGCGACTTACGGAGCAGACTTCGACCCTACTCTTCTTTGCGCTTGCGGAGCCCGAGCAGTAGCAGCGTCGCTCCGGCCCAGATCCAGATGAGGCCGTAGCCGCCGATCAGCCCGAGAACCCCGACGGGGAGAAGGAGGGCCCCCGACGCTATCCACCACCGGCGGCCGCCCCAGATGCCGGCGGGACCGGCCAGGAGTCCGGGTGCTGCATAGAGCAACAGCGGCCAGTCGACCCCTTCTCTTCCGGAGACTCGAAAGAGACCGCCGACGCTGATTCCGAACGCGATCAGACCTGCCAGCGCCGGCAGGATGGCCCGGCGCCCGGGCTCCTGAGAGGGATTCTTCGTGACGCCCTCGGACACGATGAACATTCTAGACAAGGGCTATCCTTGGAGTGCCCGGTCCGCGCGGAATCAGTATTCCAACAGCGAAAAGACATCGTAGCGCTTCAGCCGGTCGCGGCCTTTGAGGAATCCCAGCTCGATGATGAACGCCATGCCTTGCACAACTCCACCAAGGCTCTCGACGAGCTTTGCCGTCGCGGCGGCGGTCCCGCCGGTGGCAAGAACGTCGTCCACGATGGCGATGCGCTCGCCGGGAGCAATCGCATCGGCGTGGATCTCAAGCGTCTCCTCGCCGTATTCCAGCTCGTAGCTCTCCGACTGCGTTTGGAACGGCAGCTTGCCGGCCTTGCGGACCGGAACGAACCCCGCCCCGAAGTGATAGGCGACCGGCGCCGCCACGATGAACCCGCGAGCCTCGATGCCGACCACTTTGTCCACCGTGCCCCTCCCGAAGTGCGCTGCGATCGAGTCGATGACCGTCGGGAAGGCCACTTCGTCGGCCAGAACGGGCGTGATGTCCTTGAAGACGATTCCCGGCTTCGGAAAGTCGGGGACGTCGCGAACGAGCTGACGCAATTCCGCAACATTGGGCCTCTCAATCACCGCTTGCGCTTGCCCCCGCGTTTCCTGCGAGCGCGTGCAACCGGGGTACGAGTAACACCCGGCGTGCCCGCCGGTCCTCTCACCACGGGCGCCGTCCTCAGGGCTTCTGTCCCACCATCGCCACCCAGGCCGCCACCCAACGCCGAAGCAGCCACGGCCGGGACCGCCCCCCGGCCGGTGTCACGGCGCACCCGCGCACGGATCGCCCGGTAGCGTGGCTCGCGCTCCTTCCAGACCGCGAGAATCGGCGCAGCGAAGAAGATGCTCGAATAGGTGCTGACGAGAATACCGACGAGCATCGCCAGAGCGAGATCGTTGAGCTGCTGCGCGCCGACGAGGAACGTTCCGCTGGCCAGCAAAGCGCCGACGGGAATCAGTGACGTCAGCGAAGTGTTGATCGAGCGCATGAACACCTCGTTGATGGAACGGTTCACCATGTCCCCGTACGTCGTGCGGCCGGTTGTAGCCAGGCCCTCGGCGTTCTCGCGAATCTTGTCGAACACCACGACGGTGTCGTAAAGCGAGTACCCGAGGATCGTCAGAAGGGCCACCACGGTTGCCGGACTCACCTCGAACCCGACGAGCGCGTAGATCCCGGCGGTCGAGATCAGGTCGTGGAACAGCGCTCCGATCGCCGCCGCGGCCATCTTGAGCTCGAAGCGGAGGGAGATGTAGGCCACGACGAGCACGAGGAACACGATCAATCCCTGCCACGCCTTGTTGGACACTTGCCGACCCCATTTGGGCCCGACGTCCTCGACGTTGACGTCGTCCCGAGACGACAGGTCGGCAAGCGCGACGACGGCATTGAGCACCTTCTCCAGCCGGTCCGGAGGCACCCGCTTCATCTGGATCAGTACCTCGCGGTCCCCCGTCGGGCTCTTAGCGATCTGAACCTCGGGACTTTCGGCACCGGCCTCGACGACGGCACTTCGGATGTCGGGCACCGAAGCGTTCGTCTGCAGGGCCGCCCGGATGGAGGTTCCACCCTTGAACGACAGTCCAAAGTTCAGCTTTCTGACGAACATCCCCACGAGGCTGAGCCCGATGACGATCGCGGAGATCATCATCCAGGTCCGAATCTTTCCGACGAAGTCGATGTTCGCTTCGCCGGCTGCCAGCCGCCTGAGTCCTCCGGCCACTATCGGCCGCCTACTTCCGCATGCACACCGGCTACGCGGGCCAGCCCGAGCCGCTTGCTGCCGCTGAACAGACGGGTCTGCGCGAGGAACCACACACCAGGGTGCATCAACCAAAAGGAGATGAAGATGTCGAGCAGCGTCGCCAGCCCGAGCATCAGGGCGAACCCGCGCACACTCCCAACGGCCAGGACGTATAGCACGATCGCGGCAAGCGCAGTCACCAGGTCGGCGGCGATGATCGTGCGCCGGGCACTAGCCCATGCGCGGTCTACCGCCGCACGCGGGGTTCGTCCCTGGTTGATCTCATCTTTCAGCCGCTCGAAGTACACGATGAACGAATCGGCGGCGATCCCGACGGATACGATCAAGCCGGCGATACCCGCGAGCGTCAGCGAGAATCCGGCCGTCTCGCCGAGGATGATCACCACTCCCAGGACGAGCGCCGAGAACACCGCCATCCCGATCCAGATCAAGATCCCGAGAACCCGGTAGAAGACCAATACATACAGCAGGACGATTCCCAGCCCGATGCTCCCGGCAATTAGGCCGGTGTTAAGCGTGTCGCGGCCGAGGGTGGGGCTGACTCGGGTCGTCGTAGACGGCTCCAGCGCCACCGGCAAGGCTCCGTATTTCAGCACGGCCGCGAGGTCCTTGGCTTCGTCCTCACTGAAGGTTCCGGTGATGACGGCCGTCCCGCCGCGAATCCCCTCCTTGCACTTCACTTCTTCCGACATCTGGGGGTGAGACTCCACGACCTGGTCCAGCGCGATCGCAAGTTGCCGCAGTGATCCCTGGCCACAAGCCAGCTCTCCGGTGATCTTCTCGAACTTCTTGGACCCACCCGACGACAGCTTGAGATCTACCGTCCACCCGGCGGTGGTGTTTGGATCGAACTGTGCATCGGCTCCGGAAACGTCGCGTCCGACGAGCGACGCCGCGGCCAGTTGCAGTTTCGGCCACTGCGACTTGGGGAGATCCTTCTTCGTCGTGGCATTAGCCCGTCTGGCGCACAGGATGACTTCCCTAGCCGGATCGGTCTGAGCCGCGATCGCATCCGCGTCGTCGCAATCCGGCTTCGTGGTGGCGTAGTTGGGGGCTCCCGGCGGGATCTCCTGCTTCACCGCGCGCATCTGCAGCTCCGCGGTCCTTCCGATGACGTCGAGGGCTTTCTCCGGGCTCTTGACGCCCGAAAGCTGAACGATGATGTTCTCGCCCTCACGGGCGATGTCCGGCTCGGCGACCCCGAGGTCGTCGACCCGGCGGCGGATAATCTCCACGGCCTGCTCGATCGTTTCCTCGCTGGCCGCAGTCTTAGGGGTCAGCACAACGGCCAGGCCCCCCTGAAGATCGAGGCCGAGCTTGGGCTTCAGATCCGCCAGCACAACGGTTCCCCAAATCGCACCCACCATGAACAGCATGATCAGGAGAGCCAGTGCGTTTTTCTTGCGTGGATTCACGATTCGTCCGGATGAGCCTCGTCGGCCTCTGCCTCGTCGGCCTCTGCCTCGATCTTGCGCCGCACGGCACCGCGCGAGATGCGAATCGTCGTGGCCGGGGCGATCTCGAGAAAAATTGTGTCGTCGTCGGTGCCGGCGACCGTGCCGTAGATGCCGCCTATGGTCTCGACCTCGTCGCCCGGCTCGACCGAAGCCATCAGCGCTTGCTGCTGTCGCATCCGGGCACGCTGCGGCCGGATCAGCAGAAAGTAGAAGACCCCGAAGAGCAGGACGATGGGCAACAGCCCGGCGAGGGGGTTGCCCCGCGTCCCGGTCTGCTGTGCGAGAACGGTGAGGAAGGTCTCCATGGGTTTTACGCTCGCGCGCCCGCCGCGTCGAGCGGCGAGCGCCGGCTCATGTTAGGGGCCGGCCTCGGGGGGGTCAACCGCTCTAGAAACGCTCCGGCGTCAGAGGAGGGTGGCGCTCCGGGCCGGAGGGGCCACCCCGAGGTGCCGGTAGGCCAGATCCGTGGCCCGGCGACCGCGCTCGGTTCGCTGGAGGAACCCGAGCTGCAGGAGATAGGGCTCCGCCACGTCCTCGATCGTTCCCGCCTCTTCGTGCAGGGACGCCGCAAGCGTCCCCAGGCCCACGGGACCCCCGCCGTACTTCTCGACGACGGCCCTGAGAACGGCAAGATCCAGGGTGTCCAGTCCCAGCTCGTCCACCCCAAACATCGCCAGGGCATCGCGCGCCGTGGCTTCGTTGATCCGGCCGTCGACCCGAACCTCCGCGTAGTCGCGAACCCGTCGGAGCAGGCGATTGGCGACGCGTGGCGTCCCGCGCGCCCGCCTGGCGATCTCGTTTGCTCCCGCCTCGTCGGTCGGGATCTCGAGCATGCCGGCGCTTCGATGAAGGATGGCCGCGAGGTCGCCGGCCGAGTAGTACTCCAGCCGTGCGCTGAACCCGAACCGGTCGCGCAGAGGGCCGGTTAGCAAACCAGTGCGGGTCGTGGCACCCACGAGGGTGAACGGCGCGAGATCAAGCCGAATCGAGCGCGCGGACGGACCCTTGCCGATCACAATGTCGAGCTTGAAATCCTCCATCGCCGGATACAGCACTTCCTCCACCTGGCGCGGCAGGCGATGGATCTCGTCGATGAACAGGACGTCTCC
>JBKKBZ010000021.1:0-8873 GCA_046713235.1 Actinomycetota bacterium
ACGCCGTGTTCGAGCACAACCAGATGCGAATGCCGAAGAACCTCTGGAGGGTGTTGACCGGCGGGGAGCTGCTCTGGCGCTACCTCGCGGAGAACGAGCACGACGAGGCCGCCTACGTCGCTCGAGAGATCGAGGAGCTGCGTGAGAGTGGTGTCCAATACGGCGAGGTCGCCATCTTCTACCGTACAAACGCACAGTCGCGCGTCCTGGAAGAGATCCTCATCAGGTTCGGAACGCCTTACCGCATCATCGGCAACGTACGGTTCTACGACCGCAGGGAGGTAAAGGATGCGCTCGCGTATCTGCGTGTGGCGGTCAACCCATCGGACGAGGTGTCGTTGAAGCGCGTCGTCAACGTCCCCAAGCGGGGAATCGGGGATCAGACCGTGGCCGCGCTGGAGCGTTTCGGAGGCGACCACAACCTCACCTTGGCGGAGGCGCTCGACCGCGTCGAGGAGGCCGATTTGGGGGGGCGCGCCCGAGCCGCGGTCGGTGGCGCGGCTACGGTGTTCCGGGATCTCCGCGACATGGTGCAGCGCGGCTCGGCGCCGGACGAGGTGCTGGAGGCCGTGCTGGAACGCAGCGGATATGTGGCGGAGCTGGAGGCCGACGGCTCCGTCGAGGCGCAGGGCCGGGTCGAGAACCTCAAGGAGCTGCTCGGGGTCGCGCGCGAGTTCGCGACTGCCGATCCCGAGGCCGGCGTCGGGGAGTTTCTCGAACGAGTCGCGCTGGTCAGCGAGGTCGATGAGATCGTCGACGACGAAGGCACCGTGACCTTGATGACGCTGCACAACGCGAAGGGATTGGAGTTTCGCGTGGTGTTTATGACCGGGCTCGAGGACGGTGTCTTCCCGCATATGCGCTCCATGACCGATCCTGCGGAGCTAGAGGAGGAACGCCGTCTGTGCTACGTCGGCATCACGAGGGCGCGCGAGCGCTTGTACATCACGCACGCGTGGAGCCGGTCTCTGTGGGGAGGATCCTCATACAATCCTCCTTCGCGATTCCTCGGAGAGATCCCCAAGGAGTTGGTGCGCCTGATCGGGGACGACGAGAACGAGTCACCAGACCTCGTTCCGGCGCCGTCGTTCCCGGCACTCGGCGTCGGCGACGCGGTCTTTCACGACCGCTGGGGCAAGGGCGTCGTCGTCGCAGTGGCCGGGCGGGGTGCCGACGCCGAGGCCACGGTGCATTTCGACTCCGAAGGGCCCAAAAGATTGCTGCTTGCGTACGCGCCGCTCAGCCGTATCTGAGTGTGGAGCCCATAGACTGAGTTGCGCATGGTCCTGGACGACGGCACCGTCGCGTTGCGGATTCTGCTGTCGGCCGTTCTCGGCGGGGCCCTCGGTTTCGAACGCGAGCTTCGCGACCGGCCGGCGGGGTTCCGCACGCATATCCTCGTCTCGCTCGGCGCATGCCTGTTCACGCTCGCAGGCGCGTTCGCCTTCGATGAGTTTGGCAGCCGCACCGATGTGGTGGGCGTGGACATCACCCGCATCGCCAGCCAGATCGTGGTCGGAATCGGGTTCCTGGGTGGAGGAACGATCCTGCGCCACGGAGGGACGGTCAAGGGCCTCACGACCGCTGCGAACCTGTGGGTCACGGCTGCAGTCGGCCTCGCCGTCGGGCTGGGTTTCTATGTGGGCGCGCTGCTGACGTCTGTGGTCGTCGTGGCGAGCCTTACCGGGTTGAGACCGATCGAGAAGCGGTTCATGCGCAGTTCCCCGGAAGGGAAAGACGCCGACGACTGAGGCTAGGCGCCCTCGGCCTCGGCCTTGCCGTTTCGGCGCCGAGTCCGAGGCGGCACAGGAAGTGCCACCGTTCCTTCCGGCGCTCCGGTCGGCGCAAGGCCGCTGAGGGCGACGGCAATCGAATGAATCAGTTGCGATGAGATCAGCATGCTCATGTGGCCGAGGTCCTTCATGAGCACGTTGGTCGCGCGCAGTGCCGGCTCGTCGAGCTTCGCCGACGACGCCGGGACGATGAGTGCATCGAGATTGGAGTAGTACGACACGAAGCGAACCGGAAGCGGCCTGGCGGTGGCCTTGAGGCGGAGGAGAAGATCCGACCCCGGACGCAGTTGCCGTGCCGCAGCGCCGCGGCCGATGAGCGCGGTGTACGTCCCGGCGTGGGGAGTTCCGAGGGTGATACATGTGTGCACCGTCTCGTCGCCTCCGTGCTCCTGGATGTAGGACCGGGCAATCAAGCCGCCGAGGGAGTGCCCGACGAGGTGGACCTTGGCGGAACCGGTCCGCTCGAGGACTGCGTCGATGTGGCGGCCGAGGTCTTTCGCCAGCTCGTCGACACCGTTTCCGATGACGTTGTAGTTCCAGGTTTCAACGTGGGCGAACCCAGAGCGGCGCAGTGCACGGCGCATCATCACAAAGGCCGATCGATTGTGGAAGTAGCCGTGAAGCAAGATGATCGGCGTGGCAGCGGCCTCCGGGTCCAGATAATTCAGACAGAAATCCTGCGAGAACTTTCCGCGGGCCGATGCCCGCAGTGAATTCCTTTTTACGTCTCGACCCAGAAGGCCGGCCGGGTACAGCGCCACGTTGACGCCCGCCAAGAGAAGCTCGCGGGCGGCTGCCGGATAGGTGCCGGGCCGGCGCAACGCACGACCGAGGGTACGACGAACGGAGTCTGCGTCGCCGGCGAGCTTGCTCAACCGCCCGGGTCGGATCACCATCGCGCCACGCACCTACCCTTGCTTCAATCGACCAATGTGGTGGAGCCGCATGCAAATCACAGCGGTGTGATTCTCGATGCGTTCCACTCTCCGATCAAGTCCGGGAAAAACCACCTGCCGGGCGTTTGATTTCGACGGGAGAAGCTTGCCTTCCTGCTCACCGAGTCTGGACGAAGAGGAAGAGCAGTCCGGCCAGCAGGATCAACCCGGCAAGTAAGACCGACCCGACCACCCATTGGGCACCCATCCGGCCTCGCGGGACGATTTTTCGCGGGGGGCGTACCCGCTTTTTCCGCCGCGTCGGTTGCGTCATGGCTCCACGAGAAAGCGGTTCCCCGCGGCTCGCCATCTTTCCCGGCGGCCGGGTCGCGGGTCGGCGGTGGCCAATAGCTCCGCCGTCGCCAGCCCGATCACCGCAGAGACCCGCCGCGCGGATTCACCGGGGGACTCGTGGGCTCCCGCACCCGGCTCGGAAATCACCCCATCGGCGATTCCGAAGCCGACGAGGTCGGCGGACGTCGGTTTGAGGTCGCGAGCAACGCCGGAGACATCGTCCCGGTGGAGAATCGCGGCGGCGCCCTCCGGAGCGATGACCGAGAAGATTGCGTGCTGCATCGCATACAGCCGGTCGCATGCGGCAAACGCGAGCGCACCGCCGGATCCTCCTTCCCCGGTCACCACCGCGACCGTCGGGGATGGGTGCTCGAGCACATCGCGATAGGTGCCTGCGATCGCGCGCACGATTCCGCCCGCCTCGGAGGCGCTGGATGGGTCGGCGCCCGGTGTGTCGATCAGGCACGCGAGGGGCAGGCCGAAGCGACCGGCCATGCGCACCAATCGCTGCGTCTTGCGAAATGCCGGGGGTGTCAGAAGGCGGCGGTCGTGTGCGATCACGGCGATCCGCCGGCCGTCGATACGCCCCAGGGCGGCCAGCAGTCCGGGGTCGTCCGACCCGGCTCGGTCGCCGCGAATCTCGACGAGCTGTTCGGTGATCGCTGTGGCGATTGCGCGTCCCGTCGGCCGCTGTGGATGCCTGGCCAGTTGTACCTCTTCCCAGGCATCGCCCGTCCCCTCCCCGGGTGTCGCGATCCATCCGTCATCACCGGCGCCCGGCTTGTCGGCGCCCATCGTGAGGTCGAGGACGTCGGCGAGCGCCCGCCGGAGATCGCCGGGAGGCACCACGCCGTCTACGAGGCCGTTTGCGAGCGCGAACTCGGCGGTGTGCGATCCGGCGGCAAGCGTGGTGCCGAAGGCTTCGGCAACGCGTGGCCCTGCGAATCCGATGGTTGCGCCCGGCTGCGCCCACACCACGTCGGCAAAGCCTGCAAACGACGCGTACGCGCCGCCGGTGGTTGGGTTGCCGAGATAGGCGACGAAGGGGAGGCCGGCCTTGCCGAGCTCCTGGCGCGCCACGATCGATTTCGCCATCTGCACCAGTGCGACCATTCCCTCCTGCAGGCGCGCTCCTCCGGTCGCCAGAAGGGCAAGCACCGCAGCGCGACGGTCTATTGCTCGCTCGAAAGCCCGGGCGACCCGTTCCCCGCCGACAAGTCCCAGCGACCCGCCGAGCCGGCCGAAGTCGAAGACGATCGTCTCCACCGCCGTGCCGTCCAGGCTGCCCTCCACCACGGTGACCGCGCGGTCGCTCGACGCGCGATCACCGTGCCCGGGGAACGCCAGGGGATCGGCCGAGGCGAGGCCATCGGCGATTTCAGACCAGCCGGGGTCGAGGATGCGCGCGACGAGCGCGCTTCCGCCGGTGTCTCCGTCGTTTCTCATCACTTTGCGGCCGTCCTTGGGCGCCCCGTATCATCACGCTCGCACGACGGCCGTGCAACGGCGGCCGTATCCGGAGGGGAGATCATGTCGCAGCGCGGTCCGAAGATCCGCGTGGTCATCGCGAAGCCCGGTCTCGACGGCCACGACCGTGGCGCGAAGATCGTGGCTCGTGCCTTGCGTGATGCCGGTATGGAAGTGATCTACACGGGCCTGCACCAGACGCCCGAGCAGATCGTGGAGGCGGCGATCCAGGAGGACGCCGACGCCGTCGGGCTCTCGATTCACTCCGGAGCGCACATGACCTTGTTTCCGCGCGTCGTTGCCCTGCTGCGCGAACGGGGGGCGGAAGACGTTCTGGTCTTCGGCGGGGGGATCATTCCCAAGGACGACATCGTCACGCTCAAGCAGGCCGGCATCGCCGAGATTTTCACGCCCGGGACGCCGACCTCCGCAATCATCGACTGGTTGAACACCACCCTGGGGAGTGCAGCCTGATGGATCTGTTCGAGTACCAAGCCAAAGAGTTGTTCCGTTCGTTCGGTATCCCCGTTCCCGAGGGGAGGGTGGCCTCCACCCCGGACGGGGCGCGCAAGATCGCGGAGAAGATCGCCGGACGTGTCGTCGTCAAGGCGCAGGTGCAAGTCGGCGGCCGCGGAAAGGCGGGGGGCATCAAGATCGCCGAGACGCCGGCCGAGGTCGCCGAGGTTGCCGGTGGCATTCTAGGCATGGACATCAAGGGTCACAAGGTACGGCGGGTCTTGGTCGAGCGCGCCGGAGACATCGCCACCGAGTTATACGCGTCGTTCCTGCTCGATCGCTCGGAAAAGCAGCGGGCGATCCTCGGCATGGTCAGCGCCAGGGGCGGTGTCGACATCGAGGAAGTTGCGGCCACCGAGCCCGAAGCAATCGCGCGCGTGAACGTGTCGCCGCTCGTAGGGCTGCAGCCGTATCACCTGCGTGGGCTGGTCTACGGCGGTCTGATTCCCGCGGCAGCACGCAAGGGCGTCTCGGATCTCCTTGGGAAGATGTACCGCGCACTTGTGGACACGGACGCCACGCTGGTTGAAGTCAATCCCATGGTGCTCACCGAGGCCGGCGACGTGATCGCGCTCGATGCCAAGGTATCCCTCGACGACAACGCCTGGTTCCGGCACCCGGACTTCGAGCGCTTCCGCGACACCGTGGCCCTCGACAAGCAGGAGCGAGCCGCTAAGGAGCACGGCCTCAACTACGTGAAGCTCGAAGGGACGATCGGAATCATCGGCAACGGGGCCGGACTGACGATGTCGACCCTGGACGTCGTCGCGGCGGCCGGGGGAGCGCCGGCAAACTTCCTCGACATCGGGGGAGGCGCGAACGCCGACACGATGGCGGCGGGGATCTCGGTGATCCTTTCCGATCGCAAGGTAAAGAGCCTCCTCGTGAACATCTTCGGAGGCATCACCCGCTGCGATCTCGTGGCGCAGGGGATCTTGCAGGCGCTCGGCAAGCTCGGCGACGTCAAGGCACCGATCATCGTCCGGCTCGACGGCACGAACGCGGAACAGGGGCGAAGCATCCTCGAAGAGGCGCGCCACCCGAACGTCGTCTCGTCGCCGACCATGCTCGAAGCCGCGTCGACTGCGGTTCAGATGACGAAGAAGCGGAGGCACTGAACGTGGCGATCTTGCTCAACGAAGAGACGAAAGTCATCGTCCAGGGAATCACCGGCTCCGAGGGCACCTTCCACACGAAACGCAACCTCGCCTACGGGACGCAAGTGGTCGCCGGGGTCACCCCGGGCAAGGGCGGCCAGAAATGGGAGGACGCCGTCCCGGTGTTCGACACCGTTGAAGATGCGGTACACGACACCGGGGCGACGGCGTCCCTCATCTTTGTCCCGGCGGCCTTCGCGCCGGACGCGATGCTAGAAGCCGCCGATGCAGGCATCGAGTTGATCGTGTGCATCACCGAAGGCATTCCGGCGCTCGACATGGCGCGCGTGTACCCGTACGTGCGGGCGGGTGGCGCGACGCTCATAGGTCCCAACTGCCCCGGTCTCATCTCGCCGGGGAAGGCGAACATGGGCATCATCCCGGGCGAGATCACCGGGCCGGGACCGGTCGGGCTGATCTCACGCTCGGGAACACTCACGTATCAGGTGATGGCGGAGATGTTCGTGCGCGGTGTCGGCCAGTCGACGTGCATCGGCATCGGCGGCGACCCGATCGTCGGCACGAGCTTCATCGATCTCCTGTCTCGATTCCAGGAGGATCCGGAGACGCAGGCGATCGTGCTCATCGGCGAGATCGGCGGTGACGACGAGGAGCGCGCGGCCTCGTTTGTCGCGGATAACGTCACCAAGCCGGTCGTCGCGTACGTCGCCGGCTATACCGCGCCGCCGGGCAAGCGCATGGGTCATGCCGGCGCGATCGTGTCGGGCTCCAAGGGCACGGCGAAGGCGAAGGCCGAGGCGTTCGAGGAGCGTGGCATGCGCGTCGGCCGCAGTCCAACCGAGACCGCGCTGTTCGCCATCGAGGCGTTGCGTTAGCTCACCGGCCGACCTGGTGCTCGAAGCAGACCCGCGTCTCGCCGTTGCGCACGTCGAATCGCCAGGTTCCGCGGTCGAGATCGGCCTTTGCCACTACGTGACCCGGTCCCAGCTTGCGCGGTTGGAGATCGAGACGGAGTCCCGAGCGCCCGGCGGTGATCGAGGGAAGCTCGGCGAGGGAAGCTTCTCCCCCGTCCTTGGTGAAGAACGTCGCGTGGACCTCGTTTCGGCCCGGACGGCCGGGGTCTACGTAGCCCTGCATCGAACCCGAGGGTAAGGTGACCGTGTACAGCGTGGGGAGCCCTGGGCTGCTCGACACGCTCGCTCGGCAGCGCGTCGCAATCTCGAGCGTGATCTCCTTGGAGTCGACACCGCGGTCGATGAACGCCACGACTCGCCACCGGCCGGACAGTGAAAGGTCGGCGCCGCTCGCCTCGTAGCGCCCGGCGGCCGTGCGCCTCAGCGCTAGCTCGGTCTCGCCGGACGGCTCGTCGAGGAAGGTGAATCGCAGGACGACGCGTGCGGCGTCGATGTGCCCGCCGCCGGCGGGATCGGTCAGTCGGACGACGAACCGGCTGGGCCCCGCGTCTCCGGGATCGACGCGCAGCGAGACGTGCAGCGTGCGCGCGAAGTCGGTGGCCGATGCGACGATGCCCGTCTCCGCCGGCCGAGATGCGGCTCCGGGACGCGGCGGGGCGAGGTTCGCGAGGAGCGCCGCAGCGGCCACTGCTAAGGCGGCGACGGCAAGCTCGACGCGGGAGACGGAGCGCAGTCCGGCCGTGCTCACCGCGGCGCGAGGGACGTTGACGTAGCGGTTCACGGCGCCGAGGATCCCAAGGGCCCCGATGAGCACCACCTTGACCACCACCAGCCGGCCGTACGCGCTGGAGAACAGAAGACCGGGAGAGCCGAGCTCGAGGGCCGCTCGGAGCGCTCCCGTCCCCGCCACGATCACCAGCGCCCCCCCGGCAAGTCGCGAGAAGCGCCGCACCGCGGTCCCGGGGTCCGGGTGTCCCCGCAGACCGGCCAGCAGCGCGGCGAGCCCGCCGATCCAGATCCCGGCGGCTGCGATGTGCACGCTCTGGCCCGCTACGGCCCCGATCTTGCGGGATGCAACGGCCGCCGCGTGACCAGCGCCGACGTGAGCGACAATTGCTGCAAGACCGGCGGCCGCCGCAACGGTGATGGCGATGCGCCGCAAACGAACGCTGCCGCGGATGCAGGCGATTGCCACGGCGGCCACGGCGACGGCAGCGGTGCGCCAGACCAGGGCGCGGCCGAGCGCGGTATTGAGCAGCTCATCGAACGAGGTCTCCGCGGCGCGGCGCTGGGACTCGGCGAGCCCGGCGGTACCCGCGAGACAGAGCCCAACCGCAGCGACCGCTAGACGACGCACGTTGGCCGGCACGTCGCGGAAGACTTCCAATCCTGTGGCACCGGCTCCGACGAGCAGGATGAGGCCGGCGAGGAGCAGGAACCGTGCTCCAACTTCCAGCGTCGACGGGCGAGGTGTTGACGCCAGCGCAGCGGCCGGCGGCACCGGCGCGCCCGCAGGGGAGACGCCGATACCGAAGGCGAACGCGCCTGCGGTCGCGTGGCCGTCGACCCTCGACACAACGCGCCAGATCACCGTGTACACGCGGCCGCCCTCGAGGTCTCCGACGGCAACCCGCAACGCGCTGCTCTTTCCCGGAACAGGAGCCGCGGTACCGCGTTCGTGCGGAGCACCCATTGCGTCGAGGACGCGAATCGAGCCGAACGACGGCTCGGGATCCTCGGTGAACACAATGGTTACCGAATCCGGGGCCCCGGGGAGCTGTGCGCCGGAGGCGGGCTCCGACGTGCGAACCAGCGCGTGCGCCGATGCCGGAGCCG
>JBKKBZ010000022.1:0-5725 GCA_046713235.1 Actinomycetota bacterium
TCTGAAAAGATAGCGTCATATCGAGAGCCCGCCGCGAGGCGGGCTCTCGCCGTAGGAATCCAACCCGGCCCGCCGCGACGCGCGCTCTCGCCGTAGGAATCCAACCCGGCTCGCCTCGCGGCGGGCTCCTTGCGCCGACGTCAATTTTGAGGAAGAGGAGAGCATGACAACGAGCAGTGATCCGCAGGCGTTGGGCTACTACAGGAGCGCCGGGCTTCTGATCGCCTCCACGGTTCCTCTAGGCGGGCTTGCGGCCCCGGCGGACCCGGGAATTGAGGATCTCCGCATCGACAGAGGTACGCCCGACGAGATGGGGGCCGTTCAGGCTTCAATGACCCTGCTAAGGCAGACCAATTTCCTGGGTCGGCTCTGGGTGGAGGTCTTCATGGGCCCGAACGGCTACTTCCTTCGCTGGCCGGAGCGTCTCGAGTTGGCCATCGATGCCGAGGGGCGCTGGATGCTCGTTCGCGAATTGGGTCCCTTGAACGATTCATTGGCGCGGCTCATCCTAGTCTTCGGGTTGTCGTACTTGCTGCCCGCGCACGGTATAGAGGCGTTTCACGCCTCCTCTGTGGAGATCGAGGGTCGTGCAGTCGTCGTTTGCGGGCACTCAGGATTCGGCAAGTCCACGACTGCGACGGCGCTGTGTCTGGCGGGGGGCCGGCTGCTCTCGGACGACTTGACGGTTTTGCGGCTCGATGAAACAGGCGTGCCATTGGTGGAGCCGGTCACGACGAAGACCATGCTTCACCGCGGGGTCGCCGACCTCATGTTCGCCCCTGAGGGGCTGGAGGAGTTGGGCCGCAACGAGAAAGTCGCCGTGGTCGACGTCCGGCGGGCCGAGCGCCCAGTTCCCGTGGCCCAGGTCTTTCTGCTGAAGTACAAAAGAGACTTCGGAATGGAGATCTCCGAGCCCCTTGCCGGTACGCAGATGGTCACGGAATTCCTCCCCTCGTTCTTCAATCAAACGGTCAAGTCCACGCGCCGGTCGGCCGTCCAGTTCCGGGTTGCTACGGAGCTCGTAGCACACGCAACCGTGCGCACACTGACTTGGGAACCCAACCCAGACAAGGCCGGGTTGCTGGCCGCGCGCGTGATGGATGAGCTCCGCGCCGATCAGCGTGTAGCCGGCTCGTCATGATGCCAGAACAGTACGAAGCGCCCGACTTCGAGCACATGGGATCGATGCGCGAGCCGTCACGGAAGGCCTCGCGCAGAACTCGACCCGTAGCCGAGCCGGAGCCCCACGAGATGGCCGGTGACTATGTCGAGCCGGCACTCGTTGACCACGGAGAGGCCGTATCTCCAAACGGAAAGTCGCCGGAGGGTCCCAGTCACGTCTCCGGCGAAGAGAGGGATCAGTGAGAATCGGGCACACCGGCACTCCGGCTCGATACAGGCTTGGGGGACTGTTGGTCGAATCGAACGTCCCGCTGGAGCTTCGACTGCCCGAGGTACGGGGCGGGGATCCGGACATTCGCCTGACCGCCGTAGAGGAGCAGGACATTTTCGAATTCCTGGCCGATCGCCCGGAGGTGGTTTTCGAAGTGGCGCAGGCCGGTAAGCCTTGGCTTGAGGTCTATCGCGGCAGCGGGGCCTATCTCACGAGATGGACGGGGGTGCTCGACATTCTGGTGCCCGACTCCGGCACCTCCATGCTGGCCAGCCGGCGCGCTGAATTAATCGGGCTCGACCCGGCCCGGGTGCTCTGTCAGGCTCTCTCCTTTGTCCTCGACGCCCACGGGCGGGAGGGACTTCATGCGACCACCGTTGAGCTAGACGGCGCCGCCGTCGCTCTCGCTGGGTCGTCGGGCCGGGGCAAGGCCGTCTTGGCCCACGCTCTTTGTGCGATGGGCGGGAGGCCTTTCGCCGTCGACCTTTCGGTGCTCCGGCTCGACGACTCGGGCCGGCCGCTCGTCGAACCCGGCATCACCGAATTCCGTGACCGTGGAACGTTTAACGGGTCGGATTCCCACGCCCCAACCGGCGATGGACGGTTCGCGGCCGCCGGGGCTCTCCCTCTCCGCGCCTTGTATGTGCTGGGTTGGACGGCCGGCCAGCCCATGGTCTCGGTACCGTTGCGTGGATCCGAATCCCTCGCGGCGTTCTTCGGGTCGGTGTTCAACATGGTGGTGGCCTCGCCGCGGAGACTAGGGGTTCAGTTCCAAATCGGGACGGCGACCGCGGAGCACGCGCGCGTCGAACGTGTGAGCTGGCGCCCGGGGCCCGAAAATGCCCGCGTTCTCGCGGAGCGCATCGTGCACGAGCTTGCCGGAGAGCGGTTCGATCCGGCGTTCCGCAGCGGTAAGGTTCATGCAGCCATTCCGGCCGGAGGTCTTACCGGACCGGGTGCGGATTCCTGGCGAGACCGAGAGGGCGCACGGCGGGAGATCGTTGCGTTGCTTCGCGAGGCGGGTGCAGGAGAGGAAGTGGAGAACGGCATGGACGAGCCGCTGCTTCGCACCTCTCAGGTGGCCGCGCTGCTCCGTTCGAGTGATCGAACGGTCCGGTCGTGGGCCGACGCAGGAAAGCTGAAGTTCGTGAAAACCCTCGGTGGGAGACGACTGTTTCCGGCCTCGGCAGTGCTATCCGCTCTGCGCGCAATGACGGGCGTGGCTAAGGAAGAGGAGGACTGAGCCTCATGGATCAAACGATGCGAGGACCACTCCGGGTGATCTGGAAGCGGAGGTTGTTCATCCTTCTGATTGCGGCGGCCATGATGGCCGGATCGCTGTGGAACAGCGCCGGGAAGCCGAAGCTCTACGTGGCGACGACAGAGCTTCTCATCCGGCCGGTGGCACCTTCCGCGGCGTTCTTCACCTTCCACAGCGGCTCCGAGGAGGGGCCGTTGGGGCTCGACCTTCCCACGAACTCGCTGGCGGAGCTGATCTCTAGCGAGGTGGTTGCCTCGCGCGTGGTAGAGGACCTCCGTCTCGACGTGAGCCCCAAGGCCTTGGCGCGCGCAGTCTCAGCCAAAGCAGTCGGTGAGAGTTTCATCACCGTCACCATCTCCTGGACGAACGCCGAGCTGGTTGCGCAGCTCGCCGACGCCTTCGCGCGGGAATTCATCGAGTATCGGCGCGAGCAGGCAAAAACGGTTGCAAGGACGGCACACGACGACTTGACGAAGGCCGCATCGCGATTTGAGGACAGAGTCGACACCCTGGACGAGGCTATCCGGATCCTGGCCGGCGACCTGGCGGCGCTTCCAAACCCGTTGCCCGAGGTGAAAGCCAACGTGAACGAGGTTCCGACGACGGTACAGCAGATCCCGCCGGCGGTTGCGAACGCGGCGAGGTTTCGCGCCTCGGTGGAGGCGGCCAAGGAGCGAAAGGAAAAGGAGCGCGACGAGTCGCTCGCTCGGTTGCAGCTGATTCGTGCGAATGCCGCCGACCTCCAGCTCATAAAGGTGCTCGAGACCGGTTCCGGGGACATCACGCAGACGGCGATCGTGCCACGCAGCGCCACCAGCCCCAACCCACCACGCGACGCGGTCGTCGGCTTGATACTCGGGCTGTTTCTCGCGATAGGTTTCGTGCTGATGCGCCACTACCTCAGCCGGAAGATCAAGACCCGGGACGATGTCGCCCGAGCGGTGATGGCTCCTGTTCTCGGCGCGATCCCGGAGGGTCGCCGCTGGCGGGGGCGCCGGGAGGCCTACCTTGTCTCGATGCGTCAGCCGGCCTCCGAGCAAGCCGACGCGTACCGCGCCCTTCGGGCCAACCTGGTGGCTCGCGGGGTGGGATCCTCGATTCGCAGAGTACTGGTGACGTCGGTCTCGGACAAGGAAGGAAAGACCACCACGGTCGCCAACCTCGCCGTGGCTTTTGCAAAGTCCGGGCTTCGCACGATGGCGGTGTCGGCCGACTTCAACTCGCCGCGGCTCCAGATGTTCTTCGGGGTCCCGAACGAGCCCGGCCTCAGCTCCGTCCTCGAAGGAAACGCGAATCTGGCGAGAGCGCTGGTCGGGACCGAGGTGGCCAATCTCGTCGTGCTTCCCAGCGGCAGCGTCGACGCAAAGTCCGGCGACCTGCTGGGCTCGCACACCCTCGAGGACGTGATGACCGAAGCGGAGAGCTACGCCGACGTCATCCTCATCGACACCGCGGCGGTGACGGTCAGCTCGGCCGCCCAGTCGATGGCCGCCGTGTCCGACGGATCCGTTCTTGTGGTCGAGGCCGGAGCAGTGGACTCGAGCAGCGTGATGCGCGCGGTGGGACAGCTTCAACAGGCGGGAGCGGCTCCCATCGGGGTAGTGCTCAATAGAGCCCTCGACGAGGACGACACAGCAGGGATCGTGGAAGCCCGCGAATCCCTTGCTGGGTATGAAATGGGCAACGGCAACCGGGCACGCCGATCCGCCGGCGTCGGCGCCGGCCAGCTCGTAGACATGGACTTCGAGGATGTGACCCGAGAGATCGGTTCCCCGCGGCCGCCTCGTTGAGACGGCCGAGAGACCGATCCTTGGTCGGCATGATCCGTGGGATTCGAGGGGAGCCAGCGTCGTGACCGCGCCACTTGAAACGGAAGCTCCAGGTATCGCCAGGCAGGCCTATGCTCGCCCGGCGCTGCGTGCCATCGAACGCAGTGGGCGCCGCGTGCTCGTGTTTTCCGCGGTGGGCAGCGATCTCCTTGCGGTTGCAGCGGGCATTGTGCTTGCGACCGTGACGCGGTTCGGGCTCGATACCTTGAGGGATCCGGAGGGGTTCGCCCTGATGATCGGGCTGGCCTTCCCGCTCTGGTGGTTCGGGCTTCTCTGGGCGGGACTGTACGATCGTGCGCGTATCAGCAACCCGGCTGAAGAGCTCCGGCGCGTCTTCGTCGGGGTCTCGGCGGGGACGGGGTTGATGATCGTTGTCACGTACTTTGTGCGCTCGTTTACCAAGGTAACGCTGCCGAGGTCGTGGGTTCTGCTCGTATGGGCATTCATGCTTGTGACCGTCACCCTCGGCCGCCGGGTCGTGCGCAAGATCGTCCACGCTCTCCGGCGTCACGGCCGGCTTCGCCGGCGCGCGATAATCGTCGGGGCCGACGAGACGGGTCGCATGCTGGCCGAGGTCGCGGAGCGCAACTCCTGGGAGGGAATCGACATCGTCGGCTACGTCACGGCCGACGGCGAGAAGCCATCGGATCTCATTCCGGGTCAGGTCATCCTCGGCGGGATCGACCAGTTGTGGCAGTCGGTCGCGACGCACGGAGTGAGCGAGGTGCTCGTCGCGCCCAGCGTGGGCGGGAGTGAACATGTCACGAAAGTGATCCACGCGCTCGACGGAGTCCCGGTCGATCTGCGAATCGCCTCTGCGCTCGAGGGTTTCCTTTCGTCCCGGCTGGTTGTGCAGCCCTTCGGCGACCGTCCGCTCGTGACCGTGCAGCGGGTCGAGCTTCGTCCATCGGCCCGGATCGCGAAACGAGCGCTCGACCTGGTTCTAGGAGGCCTAGGCCTCGTCATCGGACTTCCCATCATCGGGCTGTGCGCTTTGGCCGTCCGCCTGGACACCCCCGGGCCGGCGCTGTTCAGGCAGCGCCGGGTAGGGATCGGGGGCAAGGAGTTCACGCTGTACAAGCTCCGGTCGATGGTGTCGGATGCCGAAGAGCAGCAGAGGCTCCTGTCTCAACAGAACGAGATGGACGGCATGCTGTTCAAGATGCGCGACGATCCTCGGATCACGCGCGTCGGGCGGTTCTTGCGAAAGACGAGCCTGGACGAGCTTCCGCAGCTTTTCAA
>JBKKBZ010000023.1:0-2968 GCA_046713235.1 Actinomycetota bacterium
CGGCCCCCATTCGAAACGGGCATCGAACTCCGCCTGGTCGTAGGGGGACATTCAGGGACGCAGCGCTCGGGAGGTCGGACCCGGGGTGCGCAGCGACGCTGCGAGGTTCGCGAACTCGCAGAGCAGGCGTCTAGTGTCGCGTGGGTCGATGATCTCCTCGATCAGAAACGCCTCCGCCGTGCGGAACGGCGAACGAACGGCGTCGAGCCGGGCCTCGATCTCTGCGTGCAGCGCCTCAGGATCCTCGGCGGCATCCAGGTCGGCGCGGTAGGCGGCCTCGATTCCGCCCTCCAGCGGGAGTGAACCCCAATCGCCGCTCGGCCACGCATAACGCAGGTTGAACCGGGCGTGGTTCTGGTGCCCGGCGCCGGCGACGCCGTAGGCCTTGCGAATGATCACCGAGCACCACGGCACGCTGGCTTGATAGATAGCGGCGAGGGCCCGTGCACCGTGCCGAATGGTTGCGGCGCGCTCGGCGGCCGAGCCGATCACGAATCCCGGCTGATCCACCAGGTGCACCACCGGCAGGTGGAAGGTGTCGGCGAGATCGACGAACCGCATCACCTTCTGCGACGCGTCCGCCGTCCATCCCGCGGCGTAGTGCCGTGGATCGCCGGCCATGAGTGCAACCGGCCACCCGTCCAGGCGCGCAAGGCCGGTGACCGCCGATCTTCCGAAGTCGCGGCCGATCTCGAAGAACGACTCCGAATCCACCACCGAGGACACGATGCGCCGCGCGTCGTAGACAGAGCGGCGTTTCCGCGGGATCGCGCCGATCAGCCACTCGTCGCGCCGTTGCGGATCGTCGGTAGCGTGCAGGCGGGGCGGAAGCTCCCAGACGGAGGATGGCAAGTACGACAAGAACGAGCGGGCGCGCGCTAGTGCCTCCTTCTCGTCGGCGACCTCATCGTCGACGACGCCGTTTCGAGTTTGAACGGTGCTTCCGCCCAACCCTTCCTTGTCGACGTTTTCACCCAGCCTGGCTACGAGCGGGGGACCGGCCACGAACACCTGGGAGGTTCCCCGCACCATCACGGAGTAGTGGCTCGTGACGACCCGGGCCGCGCCCAACCCGGCGACCGGTCCAAGGGCCAGCGCCACGACCGGGATCTCAGCGATATTGCGCACGATCCGGTCCCACCCCGGGTTGAAGGGGACGTAGGTCAGCCCCAGGTCTTCTAGCGACCTCACAGAGCCTCCGCCACCGGTCCCGTCCACAAGGCGGATCAGCGGAATCCGAAGTGACCCGGCCATGTCCTCGGCGTGTACTTGCTTTGTATAGATGGCGGCGTCGGCCGCGCCGCCGCGGACGGTGAAATCGTCCCCGGCAACCACGACCGGTCGGCCGTCGATCTTTCCGCGCCCCATCACGAAGTTCGCGGGTCTAAGGGCGCTGAGCGATCCGGCCTCATAGGTGGCTCGCCCGGTCAGCGCTCCGGTTTCGTGGAAGGTCCCGACGTCGAGGAGGGCGTCGATCCGGTCCCGGACGGTGAGCCGGCCGGCGGCGTGCTGACGGGCGACCTTCTCGGGGCCGCCCATCTCCCGTGCCAGGCGCTCGCGGCGTCGAAGCTCTTCGATCTCGGGGTCCCAGGTCACCGCCGGACCTTAGCGCGGGCGGCAGGGATGGGCCCGGCCGGTGTCGAAGCCCCCCGGCGACGCCGGACCGAGCGCGAGGAGGATCGACATGCCGGATGCCCCGCCCCGTCTCCGAACCAAGTCGATTCGCGCGTCTCTCGCGCTCTGGCTCGCCATGGCCGCCACCGCACTCCCGTCCCGGGCGGCCGACGTGCCGGTGATGTCGCTGCAGCCGACCCTCCTGGCTACGGTGATCGAACCGACCAGCATCGCCGTTCGCAAGGGCGATGGGGGAATCTATGTCACAGAGAAGCCCGGCCGCATCAGGGTCATCCGCCAGGGAGTCCTGAGTAGCAACATTGTTCTCGACATCCGCAACGAGGTGGTCTCGCAGGGGGAGCGGGGACTGCTCGGTCTTGTCTTCTCGCCCGACGGCACGAAGCTGTATGTGAATTTCACCGATCTCCTCGGCGACACCCACGTCCGCGAGTACGCGTACTCGAACGGCAAGGCCGTTCCCTCGACGGCACGAGAGCTGCTCTTTCTCGATCAGCCGTTCCCGAATCACAACGGCGGACAGCTGGCGTTCGGCGCCGACGGGAACCTTTATATCGCAGTCGGCGATGGAGGTTCCGGCGGGGACCCCTTCAACCACGGACAGCGCCTCGATGTGCTGTTCGGAAAGATCCTGCGGATCAACCCGGCGCCCTCCGGCCCGCTTCCCTACACAATCCCGCCCACCAACCCGTTCGTCGGCCTCCCCGGGGCACGGGGTGAGATCTGGGCGTACGGCCTGAGGAACCCTTGGAGGTTCTCGTTCGACAGGAGAACCCAAGATCTCTGGATCGGCGACGTAGGCCAGCAAACCTGGGAGGAGATCGACTTCCAGCCAGCCTCGTCGCCCGGCGGCCGGAATTACGGCTGGGGAAACATGGAAGGAAACCATTCCTACAGCGGCCGGCCGGAGCCGGCTAACCACGTGCCCCCGATATGGGAGTACATCCACCACGCCGACACCTGCTCGGTTACCGGGGGCTTCGTGTACAGGGGCAAGCGGATCCCGTCGCTCCAGGGGGTGTACATGTTTGCCGATTTCTGCGCTGGGAGGATCGAGGGTCTGATCAGGTCCTCCGGCTCCGCCGTCGCCGTTCCGCTCGGGGTCCGCGTCCCGTTTCCAAGCACTTTCGGGCAGAGCCACTCCGGTGAGCTCTACGTGGCTTCGATCAAGGGCGGTGTCTACCGGCTCGATCCAGTGACGGCGCCGGTATAGCCGGTGGGTGGTTCGAGGGGGGAGGCCCCGCCGGCCGGAAGGGGGGCGACCGACCGGCGGGTTACTACGCTTTGAGGCTGTCCGCGCTGCTGCGCCCGAGGCTGAGCGCGACTGCTGCGAACC
>JBKKBZ010000024.1:0-58027 GCA_046713235.1 Actinomycetota bacterium
CTTCGCTTTGCATCGAATTAAGCCACGCGCTCCGCCGCTTGTGCGGGCCCCCGTCAATTCCTTTGAGTTTTAGCCTTGCGGCCGTACTCCCCAGGCGGGGTGCTTAATGCGTTAGCTGCGGCACGGAGATCGTGAAACCCCCACACCTAGCACCCACCGTTTACGGCTAGGACTACCCGGGTATCTAATCCGGTTCGCTCCCCTAGCTTTCGCGCCTCAGCGTCAGGAACGGCCCAGTCTGTCGCCTTCGCCACCGGCGTTCCTAGCGATATCTGCGCATTTCACCGCTACACCGCTAGTTCCACAGACCTCTACCGCCCTCTAGTCAACGCAGTATCCGACGCAGTTCCACGGTTGAGCCGTGAGATTTCACGCCGGACTTACGTAACCGCCTACGCGCCCTTTACGCCCAGTGAATCCGGACAACGCTCGCCCCCTACGTCTTAACGCGGCTGCTGGCACGTAGTTAGCCGGGGCTTCCTCGTGAGGTACCGTCACCTTTCGGCTTCTTTCCTCACAACAGGGGTTTACAACCCGAAGGCCTTCATCCCCCACGCGGCGTCGCTGGATCAGGCTTTCGCCCATTGTCCAATATTCCCTACTGCTGCCTCCCGTAGGAGTCCGGGCCGTGTCTCAGTCCCGGTGTGGCTGGTCGCGCTCTCACGCCAGCTACCCGTCATCGCCTTGGTGGGCCGTTACCTCACCAACAAGCTGATAGGCCGTGACCCCCTCCCAGAGCGAAATTCATTTGCCTGCTGCGGGATGCCCCGCTGCAGGGTCATCGGGTATTAGCGCCGGTTTCCCGGCGTTATCCCCGTCTCCAGGGCAGGTTGGTCACGTGTTACTCACCCGTTCGCCGCTCCGTAACCACAGGTATTGCTACCCGTGGTCCGATCGCTCGACTTGCATGTATTAAGCACGCCGCCAGCGTTCGTCCTGAGCCAGGATCAAACCCTCCATCGAGGTCTCAAGACCCACCGGCGTGAACCGGCGGGGTTTGATCTCGTGCAAGGCACTGCTGGTTAACCGGGGCACCACTCTTGCGTAGCGTCTTTCGAGCCCGAAGGCTCTCATGACTTTCGGCTGTCCTCGCTATGCGGTTCTCAAGGCGCATGCGCCCATGCCTTCAGGCCGGTCGTCCCGGGTTGTCGGCGGTTGGGCAGGTACACACTCTCCGGTGGAGAGCAGACGGATAGTATAGGCCGCTCGGCCGGAATGGCAAGCGCGCCACGAGGCCGGTACGCGGATCCCGGATTGGCCTACCGGCAGGTCCTGGCGTAGAACCTTTGCAGAAGAGCGATCAAGGGAGGGTAATGATGCCAACGCGCGGAGATCGGGTCATTTTGGAGGGAAACAAGGTCGGCGGGGGCCGCCGTGAGGGCGAGATCCTGGCGGTCAAGGGGAGCTTCCTGGAAATCCGCTGGCCGGACGGGTCCAGTTCGTTGATCTCACCGGGTCCCGGGGTCTTGCGAGTCGTCGATGGACGGAGGAGCCGCGTCGCGGCGCCGGCGTCGCGGTCCGGCGGCAAGGCGAAGGTCAAAGCGGCCAAGGCAACGGCCAAGAAGGAGAAGTCGGCAACGGTCCGCAAGGCGGCGGGAAAGACCGCCAAGGGGCGCGCTCAGGCCTCCAGATCCGGAAAGCGATAGGTCTTCACCTCGGCCGTGGAAACGGCCTCGCCGGTCAGCTCGGCGAGGTCGATGGCGGCCTCGGCAGCGCGTGCGGCGGCAGTTGAGGCCTTCGTTGCCGGACTCTTCGGCTCGAACAGCACACACGCCTCCTGACACGGCGCGCTCGAAACCTCGAAAAAGCCGAGCCGGCGCGACTCGTCGATGATCTCGGTCTTATCCATGCCGACGAGCGGCCGGAGCACCGGTAACGACGCGGCCTCCTCGACCACGGTGAGGTTTTCGAGCGTTTGCGACGCGACCTGGCCGAGCGAGTCGCCCGTGACGAGCGCCTTTGCGCCGTCGGCCACCGCGATCCGCGAGGCAATGCGCATCATCATTCGCCTGTAGAGCAACGTGCGAAGCTCCTGCGGACACTCGGCGGCTATGACGACCTGCGCCGGTGCGAGGGGCACCAGATACAGGGTCGAGTCGAGCTGAAATCGGGTCAGCAGCCGGGCCAGCTCCTCAGCATGCCGCGCGCTGGAGGCATCGGTGTACGGCTGGGAGTGGAAGTGGATGAGAGTTGCGCGCGACCCGCGGCGCATCATCCGCGCTGCGGCAACCGGCGAGTCGATGCCACCCGACAGCAGCGCGGCGACACGGCCGCTGACACCGACGGGAAGCCCGCCCGGGCCCGATTCGCGATCGACCGACACCAGCACCAGATCGCCGACGATCTCAATCGCAACGGTGAGGTCGGGCACCGAGAGATTGACACGCTTGCCGCTGTGCTCGAGAAGGTACGCACCGACTTTCTCGTTGATCTCCTGCCCTCGCAGCGGAAAGTCGGAGTGCGCCCTGCGCGCCCGCACCGCGAACGTGTCGAACTCGCGCCGGGAGGCCATCTCCCAGGCCAGAGCCGACATCTGCTCGAGATCGAGACGGCCCCCCGTCGCGAAGGCGAAGTTGGCAATGCCGAATGTGCTGGCAAGGCGCTCCCGGACGCGGTCGTGTTCTACGTCCTGAGGAGAGTCCACCAGCAGCCGGCCGGGCAACCGGCGAACATTCGCACCCAGCACGCGGCGGATGTGCTTGACGAGTGCTTGCTCGAAGAAGGAACGATTGCGGCCCTTCAGGCCGATCTCGTGGTAGTGGACCAAGACGAACTCGCGGACGTTCACGCGGTAATGCTAGCGGAGTCGGGCTGAGGTTAGAGCGCGCATTCCCCGGTGTTGACCTGCCCCGAACGCGCGCGCCCGGCCTGATACGCCCTCGATACCTCGGTTCCCGCAAGCGCGTAGGACTCGTCCGCACGCGATGCCGACGCAGCGAACACCATGCCGCGCACCCGCCCTTCGGTATCGACAAACGGACCGCCGGAATTGCCTGGACGCACCGGCGGGTTTGCGCTGAGCACAATTACGCGACGGCCGATGAGCTTCTTTGAGTAGATGTCGCGACCGACCGCGTCGGTTTCGGTCCGCACGCGAGCAACCGACGTCGTGCGCGGGCCTCCTCCCGGATAGCCGATCGCCGCGCCGTCGGTTCGTGACGCAACGCGATCGGCCAGAAGGGTCAGCGCTCGGTTTCCGAGATTCTCGACGCGGAGCACGGCGATGTCCTTGCCGGTGTCCATATACACGACGGCGGCACGATGCCTGCCTCCGTCGGCCTCGATGACCATGTGGTCGCGTGTGCCGGCCACGACGTGCGCTGCTGTGATGACGGTGCCGGAATCGAGTGGGAATCCACTCCCGTCGACGACTCCGCCGCAACCCCTGCTCTCGATCTTGTAGGTCAACTCGCCTGCGGCAAGGATGTCCGGGTCTCGGGCCAGCCCCGGCGGCGGCGGCTGCACGCCGGGAGCGGCCAGCCCCGGATTGAGCTGAGCGAACACATCCGGGAAACCGGAGCGGTCGAAGAAGCGGCCGATTGCTGCCAGGAAGCCGGGCGGCCGGGGGGCGAGGGAGTCTGCGGCTTGCAGGATCTTTGACTGTTCGATGGCCCGGGCCAGTTGACGCGAGGGTCCTTGCCGGAGCTGAAACCCCAAGAACCACGAGGCGGCGAGGGAGAAAACGACGCCGATGAGTGCCCCGACCGCCGCGTCCGCATGACGCGCCCCCACGTTCGTGATCTTGCGGCGAACGCGAATGCCGACGGTCGCGAGAATGCCCTCGACCAGAAACGAGATTCCGAGGAACACGCCAAGGCCGAAGCCGATTCGCCCCAGGTCGCTGCTGGGCTCGAGAAATCCCACGATGTGGGGCGCCAGCGCGGCTCCGACGATGAGCCCCAGCAGGAGCCCACCCCAGCTAAATGCCTGAAGGACGGCGCCACGCTGAAATCCGGACACGAGCGCGAGTGTCATCGCGCCGATGATGATGAAGTCGATCCAGTTCACGCGCCTACGCCGTCGGGGTGGGCTCCGGCCGCCCCGGCTGCGCGTCGGGATACGACGACCGTTTGGGGACCATCACCTTCCGACGAAAGTACAGAACCTCGACGCCGTCCTGGTTGTAGCCGCGCGTCTCTACGGTGACGATGCCGCGGTCGTTCTTCGAAGATGACTCGACCTTGTCGAGCACGGTGGTCTGCGCGTAGAGAGTGTCGCCGTGGAACGTCGGAGCGGTGTGCTTGAGTGACTCCACCTCGAGGTTCGCGATCGCTCTTCCCGACACATCGGGGACGCTCATCCCCAGCGCCAGCGAATACACGAGGTTTCCCACGACGACATTGCGCTTGAATTGTGTCTGGCCCTCCGCATAGTGGATGTTCGTGTGAAGCGGATGGTGGTTCCAGGTGATGGCGCAGAACAAATGATCATCGGACTCCGTGATCGTCTTGCCCGGCCAGTGCTTGTAGACGTCCCCGACCTCGAAGTCTTCGAAGTAGCGACCGAACTCGCGAGCCTCTCCCATCGGCAGTTTCCTCCCTGCGCAGAGTCTAGGCGAGCAGCGGGAGCCGGTCGGCGAGGGGGCCGAGCGCCGATCGCTGCGACTCGTCGAGAGTGGCCCGCCCCGTAGCGGCCAGCGCAAACTCGATCCCATTGAAACCGAGGCCGAGCGGATCCGCGCCGAGTCTGCCGGCGAGGATTCCGAGCGTGACGTCCAGCCCGCCCTCGGTCGGGGCCGGCGACCGTGCCACGGCGTCGCGAACATCCATGGCATGGATCGTCGTCTCGAGAACGCGGGTGGCCAGGTATTCGGAGAGCTTGATTAGACCGGCTCCGGCCGTGAGGACGGGATCGCCGGAAAGGGCCTGGGCGGCCTCGATCGCCGCGGCCACCGCCGACTCGTAGCGGGCGTCGAGCGGCCCCGAACTCTCCGCCTGCGCGGCTTCGAGAACCCAGGTGACGGTCTCGGCCTGGTCCTCGGCTATGTCGTAGTCCCACCACGTGAGGCGGTCTTTCTCCGGTTGCTGGTCCGAGGGCCCCCGGGCGCAGATGTCGGCGACGCCGTCGGCCTGCCCGATGAGGTGCACGACCAGCATCCGGACGTCCAAGGGAGGGCAGCGAGTCGGCCCGGCCCAGTCGCCGGGAGCGATCTCGCGAAGAAGGCGGATGAGCGCTTCCGACTCCCTCCGGTATGCCTCGAGTTCGCGGGTCACGGCCGCGCTCACGCGTCCGTCTTGTACTGCTCGAGCAGTTGTTTGGCGATGACGAGCTTCTGAATCTCGCTGGTGCCTTCGCCGATCAAGAAGAAGGCAGCGTCGCGGTAGAGACGCTCGACGGTGAACTCCTGCGAGTAGCCGTAGCCGCCATGGATTCGCAGCGCATCGGTGCACACCTCCACGCACATTTCGCTCGCGAACAGCTTAGCCATGCCGGCCTGCAGGTCGGTTCGCTCACCACGGTCCTTCATCGTGGCCGCCTGGACCATGAGCAACCGCGCGGCCTCGATCTTCGTCGCCATTTCAGACAGCTTGAATCCGATCGCTTGATGCTGAGCGATCGGCTTGCCGAAAGTTGTGCGCTGCTGTGCGTAGCGAATGGCTTCCTCGAACGCACGGGTTGCAACGCCGACTGCGCGGGCGGCGACGTTCACTCTGCCAACCTCTATGGCCGCCATGTTTTGGATGAAGCCCTTACCTTCGTCCCCCCCGAGGAGGTTGGTCGCCGGGACCCGATGATCGTCGAACGCGATCTCGGTGGTCTCGACGCCTTTGTAGCCGAGCTTGGGGATGTTCTTGCCGACGGTAATGCCGTCCGATTGTAGCGCCGCCGGTTCCTTCTCCACGATGAACATGGTCATGCCACGGTAGGGCGGATCGGCTTGAGGGTCCGTCTTCGTAAGGGTCATGCAAATCCCCGAGCGAAGGCCGTTGGTAGCCCACATCTTCTGACCGTTGATGACGTACTCGTCGCCATCGCGCACGGCTTTGGTCCTGATGGCCTGGACGTCGCTCCCGGCGTGCGGCTCGCTCATGAGCAAGGCGGCTCGAGGGTTTCCGGTGACCATCGGGGGCAGAAAGCGCTGCTTCTGTTCTTGGGTCCCGAAGGTCTTGATCATCCACGTGGCCATCGTATGTGTGTTGAGAATGCCGCTGAGCGACATCCAGCCACGCGCCAGTTCCACGATCACTAGGGCGTAGGTAGTGAGCGGCATACCGAGCCCGCCGAATTCTTCCGGAACCATCATCCCGAAGAGGCCCATCTCTTTCATTTGCTCGACGATCTTCTCCGGAAACTCGTCGGCATGTTCCATTTCATCGGCGACGGGAATGACCTCTCGCTCGACGAACTCTCGGACGGTCTCGACGATGAGACGCTGCTCTTCGGTGAGTTCGATCAGGGACATGCGTTTCTCCTTGACGACGTGCGACCGGAGCAACGTATCGGCGCCGGCCCGCCGCCGCAAGATGGAGCATCGCGCCGTAGCCGTCCCAGCACAGCCAGGCCCGAAACACAGGCAAGCCCCCACCACACCGGAGTCTCCACGCCGGTCGACGGCAGTCTGCGCTTGGCTCCTTCAACCTTGGCAGGCGCCTTCCGCCTCGGAGCCGGCGCCGCCAATAGCGACGGGCCGCTCGTCTGCCGGCCGTACTGCGCCGCCGTGGACAGACCCCTTTCAAAGACAAGGAAATCGTCGAGCGGTTCGCCGACGAGATCGTTGGCCCACACCACGTGGGCCATCCCCTGCGGATCGACTGAGATGCCCAAGAAATCGAGCAGGTTACGGTTACCCCCGAACGCGCAGAGCAGACCCGCCTGACAGATGTCCCCGACGTGAACGATGGTGTCCGACACGCGGGATTGCGAGAAATGCGGCTGCGGGCCCAAAGCGTCGATCGACTGCGCAAACACCACGGTCCAGGTGGCCTCTTGGTCCGTGTATGCAGAAGCCGTCGACGCATACCACGCCACCGCGATCCGGCCGGCATCGCCCGCAACAATCGCCGGCATGACATTCGATCGATGATCGGCGAGTCCGTCCACGCGCACCGGTGCCGGCCAGGACTTTCCTCGGTCCGTCGAGCGGGCCAGGAGCACGTGGGTCTCGCCGGGGTCCTCGGCTCCCGGTTCGCCGGTGCTCTCACCAAACGCGACGTAGAGATTGCCAGCACGATCCAGTGCTGCCGCCGGGAGGAGGTGGCCGACTCTTTTCTCTGAACGGTAGACCGGATGCTGTGTGAAGCTTCGGCCCCCGTCTGTCGAGCGCGCGAGCCAGATCTGGCGGAAGGCCAAGTCCGGCTCGGTCGGCGCCGACCGCTTGCACGACGCCACGTCGTCGAAGGCATAGACGAGGTAGAGCGTCTCGGGATCTTTCGGGTCGATGAGGGGGCGGTCGGTGAAAGCCTTGCACGAGGCATCGATGTAGTTGCCCGCAAGAAGGTTGACGTTGACGGGAGTAAAGGTCTGACCCCGGTCGTCTGATCGCAACATCCAGATCTGGCGCGCCGGAAGACCGAGGTCGTGATAGGTGAGATAGACGACTCCGTTTCGACCCGCCTGGAGCCAGGGACGATCGGACGGTGGCCCCCCGCCCAAACCCGGACCCGACCACGTCGCTCCGCGATCGCCGGAAGCATAGACCTGGTTCGTAAATCCCGCCGTGCAAAGATTGACGAAGTACACCGTGCCGTCGTCCGGAGCGACCGCAACGTCGGTGTCGCCGGAGCCGAAACAGCGCCGATCGATCGCCTCGATTCGAGACCACGTTCGGCCACCGTCGCCGGATTTCCAGATCAACCCGTCCCCGGCGTCGAAGGACAGCGGAACGTTCACATAGACCGTCCCTTCGGGACCGACGGCCACTCCCGGCTCCCCCACTCCGAGCCCGGGGAGCGTGGTGGTCGCCCATGTGAATGCCCCGCGAGGCGGGGGGCCCGGCGCCGCGGCGGCGCGAACGCGCGTCCGCCGGGATCGCACCGGCAGATCCGGGACAATCAAGTCCGAGGCCGGCGCTCGGGCAGCCGAAAGCGCCGGCTGGAATTGTGTCGTGCGAGCCCCCGTATCCCCGCCGAACGCTGCCCCGGCCGCGAACATCGCCACGGCGAGGGCGGCGGCTGTTCTGCGGGCGCGAAGAGACGCGTTGCTCACATCGAAAGGGTTCGCCGGCCCGGGCGCGATTCCCTCCCTACCCGGCAGAAGTGGTGTAGTCGGCGGCTTTCTTCGTGCGTGTCATCCCGGCCGCCCGGCCGCGTGTGGCGAACTGCTCGGCCATCTTGCGCGACGCCTCGTCGATCATCTCCTTGCCGAACATCACGGCGCCCTTGCGTTCCACCGTCGTCACATGCTCGTAGTACTCGAGAATGGCCTCGGCCTTGTCGTATTCCTCTTGGGCCGGCGTGAACACCTCGTTGAGCACGGCAACCTGGTCGGGGTGGAGAGCCCATTTGCCGTCGTAACCGAGAGCCCGCGCCCGCATCGCGGCCTTGCGGAACCCCTCGAGATCCCTGATCAGCAGATACGGACCGTCGATGCACTGAAGATTCTGCGTGCGGGCCGCTACATTGATGTGCACCAAAACGTAATGGAAGTGATCGAGATCTTCGTAGCCGGGAATCGCCTCGCCGGCCGTGACGGTGGGAAGACCGAGCGACGCGCTCATGTCCGCCGGTCCGAGGATCAGGTCCTCGATGCGATCGTCGCACGCGGCAATCTCGTGGATGTTCTTCAAGCCGAGAGCCGTCTCGATCTGCACCTCTATGCCGATACGCTTTTCCAGTCCGTTGACGTCTTCGATCATGCGCAGCATGTTCGAGACGAATTTCACATCGGAGACCGTCTCAACCTTTGGAATCATGATCGCATCGAGTTGCTCCCCGACAGCCTCCACCACTTCGGAGATGTCTTTCGCGCACCACTTCGTATAGACCCCGTTGACCCGAAGAACCTTCGTCGGCGCGGTGAACTCGTTGTCCTTGAGCGCCTGGATCACGTTTCCCCGCGCGGCCTCCTTTTCAAGCGGCGCCACGGAGTCCTCGAGGTCGAAGAACACCTCGTCGGCCGGCAACCCTGCCGCCTTGCCGAGCATCTTGGGACTCGAACCCGGAACCGACAGACACGAGCGTCGCGCCCTCATCTCATCCTTCCTTTCCACCGACCTTGCGCGAAACACTACCGTAGGAGGCACCGCGAACTTGGCGTCACGTGGCTCGCCGGCCGCACGCCGCCTGCCCGGCGGCATCCTTGATCGACCGCTAGTCAAGGGGACCGCGGGCTTCCGCCGTAACCTCTCGCGCTATCCCAGTGCGGCTATTTTTCGTAATTCAGATACCGCGCTAACCGGGACGTCGAGGCTGCGGCAACCGCGGCGGGCGCGATGGCCGGATCGACACCGACGACGACCCAATTGAATTCCTTGGCCGACCCTTGGGCGGCGGAGAGGTTGACCCTGAACCCCACCCAGTTTCCTGCGCCGTCGGCGACGTTGTGAACCCAATGGAACGCGTTCGGGTTCGCTCCTCGCGGCGTCAGGATGATGATCGGCTTCCCCTTTGCGGCGGGGAACTTATGTGTGAAGGAGCACTGCAGGCTCGCCGTTTGGCCTGCGGCTACCGTGCAGACTCCGGCAAGGTCCCCGGTCGTGCCGACTAGATGCCCGGAGACGCCGAGGTCGGTGGCCGACTGGACGCCGTAGGTGCCGTTCGCGAAACTTCCGGACGTGCCACCGACGCCGATCGCTCCTCCGAACCCCACCACGCCAAGACTGTCTCCTTCCCCGACCGCTCCCCAGCCCCCGGGCGCCAGATCGATGCCGTATAGACCGTTGCCGTCCGGACTGTTGGAGCGCCCCAGCACACCGTTGGTGATCCCAGTGCCGGACAGAGCGAGCCCGTATACGCCGGACACGCCGGTCCCCGATCCCTGCGCCGACCCGAGCACGCCGTAGTGAACACCAGAAGTCGACAACGCATGCCCTTCGACGCCCTTTCCGGAGGCGCTGAACGTGCGACCGTACACGCCCCAGGCATTGCCGCTCGCCGCCAGGTTTTGGCCGAAGACGCCGTACCCCGTCGTGGACTTCGATGTTCCGGTGACTCCGTAAGTAAGGTTCGTGGTGCTTGCGGACGCGGTGGCCTCAACCGCCTTGGCGCCGGCGGCGGAAGAGGTGTTCGTCGCCTTGACGGCCGAGGTTGCCGTCGAGCTGCTGAACACCCCTGAGGCCGCCTGAACGGCTCCGGGTGCCATCAGACCTGCAACGGCCAGAACGGATGCGAGCACGGCGATTCGTCGAATCATGAGACGCTCCTCTCTCCTAGGCAGCCATCGGACGGGCCCCGACAGCCGGTTAGACTATTTGTTTGGGGTCCCGGGAGCCATCCAGGCAACGACGCAGGCTCAGTGCGCCCGTGCGATTTCCTCCAGAGCAGCAGGGTTTTCGAGACTCGACAGATCACCCGGATCTTCCCCGATGGCTGCAGACCGAACGGCTCGCCGGAGGATCTTGGCCGATCGGGTCTTGGGCAGGGCGCTCACGAACTTCACCGCTGCCGGCCGAAAGGCTTTGCCGAGGCCGGCCTCGACAACCTTTCGGAGTTCTTCGCGCACCTCGTTCGACGGATCGGTCCCCGGTTTCAGGACGACAAAGCACCACACCACCTCACCCTTGACCTCGTCGGGAATTCCGACGGCAGCCGACTCCGCTACGGCGCGATGCGATGCCAGGAGCGACTCGACCTCGGCCGGACCGAGGCGCTTGCCGGCGATATTCAGCGTGTCGTCCGAGCGGCCGTGCAGGTACCAGAATCCCTCCTCGTCGGTCGACGCCCAGTCCCCGTGGACCCACACGTCGGGCCAGCGCGACCAATACGTCTCGAGGTAACGATCGGGGTCTCCCCAGATGCCGCGAGTCATTCCCGGCCAGGGCTTCGTGCAGACGAGCTCCCCGACCTGGCCCGGACCGAGTGACTTCCCATCGGGATCGAATATGTCGATGGCCATGCCGAGGGACGGTCCTCCGAGCGTGCACGGGCGAAGCGGCATGACGACCATCGGTGACAAGAAGCAAGCGCCCACCTCGGTGCCCCCCGAGAAGTTGATCACCGGACACCGCCCCTCCCCGACGACGTCGAGGTACCACAGCCAGGGGTCGGGGTTCCACGGCTCGCCGGTGGAGCCGAGCACTCGGAGCGACGATCGGTCGTGCGCACGTACGTGTTCCTCACCGTGCGGAATGAGAGCGCGTATCGCCGTCGGAGAGATGCCTAGGATATTGACCCGGTGACGCTCGACGAGCGACCAGACCCGGTCGGGTTTCGGATAGTCGGGAGCCCCCTCGAAGAGGAGTACTGCCGCGCCGTTCGCGCCGGCGCCGACGACTTCCCACGGGCCCATGATCCACCCCATATCGGTGAACCAAAAGAGCAGCTCGCCGGGCTTGATATCAGTCTGATACGCGGCTTCTTCCGCGATCTTCACGAGGAACCCGCCGTGCGTATGCACGCTCCCCTTCGGGCGGCCGGTGGTGCCCGACGTATAGGCGATCATCAGTGGATGCTCGGGATCGAGCCTCGCCGCCTCGCACGACGGCTCGGCCATGCCCACCAGGGCGCGGTAGTCGATATCGCGCTCTTTCCAAGTCGCGCCGGCATCGCCGAGGCGCGGCACGACGATCACCGCTCTCACCGTGGGGGACGCGTCCACCGCCTCGTCGGCGATATGCTTCATCGGGATGCGTTGTCCGCGGCGCAGGAAACCATCGGCAGTTATGAGCGCGACTGCTCCCGCATCCTGCAACCGAGCCGCCACAGCCTGAGCGGAGAACCCCGAGAAGATCGGCAGGGAGACGGCGCCGATCTTGGCGCATGCGTAGAAGGCGGCGACGTTCTCCGGGATCATGGGCATGTACAAGCCGACTGCTTCCCCATCCTTCACCCCGAGTGACCGCAAGCCGTTGGCCAGACGGTCCACCGTCTCCCGAAGTTCCGCGAAACTCAGGCGGCGAGTTTCTCCGTCCTCGCCTTCCCACACCAGGGCCGGGGAGTCGGGAGTCCTCATCGCGTGGCGATCCACGCAGTTGTGGGTGAGATTGATGCTGCCGGCGGTGAACCACACGGCCCACGGGATGCCCCGCGGCGTCTCGACCACTGCACGGTAGGGCTCGAAGAACTCGATTCCGAGATCCTTCACGGCCGCGTCCCAGAACCACGCAATGTCGTCCTGAGAACGTGCGATCAGGTCGCGCCAGTCCGAAATGCCGTGCGCGCGCATCAAGCGCGTGACGTTCGCGCGTTCGACCATGTCCTCGGTCGGAGTCCAGGCGTAGTCGGTCACCGCGGCGAAGGCTAACGGCCGCAGGCAATACCGGGCAAGGGACCGGCAAGTGCCGAGCCGCGGCCGGGCCGTTACGATCTCGCTCCATGACGGCCCCGGATGCCTCGTCCGCCGACTATGTACTCAGAAACCGTGAGGCATGGGGCAGGATGGCGCCCCGCTACGAGCGGTCCGGCATCGCCAGCTGGGCATCCGAGGAGCCCAAGTGGGGAATCTGGGGCGTGCCGGAATCGACGCTTCATCTTCTCCCCGATCGCCTGGAGGGGCTCGACGCCGTCGAGCTCGGTTGCGGAACCGCCTACGTCTCCTCGTGGCTCGCTCGTCGGGGCGCAAAGCCGGTCGGGGTCGACGTCACGCCCGAGCAGCTGGCCGCGGCTGCCCGCTTTCAGCGCACATTCGGCATCCACTTTCCGCTCGTTCTCGCGGATGTCGAGGCCAGCCCGTTGCGCGACGAATCGTTTGACTTCGCCGTGAGCGAGTACGGTGCCAGCAACTGGTGCGATCCCTACCGATGGATCCCCGAGGCAGCCCGGCTCCTCCGTCCCGGTGGGGAGCTCGTCTTCCTCGTGATGTCGCCCATCCTGGTCCTTGCCGTTCACGACACCGATGCGGAGGGGCCGGCCGACGACCGGCTGCGACGCGACTACTTCGGGCTCCATCGGATCGAGTGGCCCGACGACACGTCGGTGGAGTTTCACCTCGGGTATGGGGACTGGATCAGGCTGCTGGGCAACCACAGCTTCGAGGTCACCGACCTCGTGGAGGTCAGACCCCCGGCCGACGCGCAGACGAGCAATCCCTTCGTCGCGCTCGAATGGGCCCGGCGCTGGCCGTGCGAGCAGGTCTGGAAGGCGCGCAAGCGGGGCGGAGCACCATGACGAACCGCTCAATACCATGAGCAGTGCCAAGGAGGATTCTCATGAGCGAGTTCCGGGTCGAAAAGGATTCCATGGGTGAGGTCCGCATCCCCGCCCACGCATATTGGGGCGCGTCGTCGCAGCGAGCGGCCGACAACTTCCCCGTCTCCGGCGAAAGGTTTCCTCGCCGTTTCATCGAGGCTTTGGGCATCGTCAAATGGGCCGCCGCCCGGGCGAATGTCGAGCTGGGGCTCCTCGACGGGCGCGTCGGCGAGGCGATCGCCGCCGCCGCGGAGGAGGTGATCTCGGGTGCTCTCGACGATCATTTCGTGCTCGACGTCTTTCAGACCGGTTCGGGAACTTCGACGAACATGAACGCGAACGAGGTGATCGCCAATCGCGCAGACGAGCTACTCGGCGCCGAACGCGGCTCGAAAGCCGTTCATCCCAACGACCACGTGAACAATTGCCAGTCATCCAACGACGTCATCCCGACGGCGATCCATCTCGCGGCCCTCGCTGCGATCCGAGACGACCTGATCCCGGCGCTCGAACGGCTGCGCGATTCGCTCCGCAGCTTCGCCGACCGAACCCACGACGTGGTCAAGGTCGGCCGGACTCACCTGATGGACGCGACGCCGGTCACGTTCGGACAGGTCTTCGGCGGATACGCGACTCAGGTGGCGAACGGAATCGAACGCGTGCGCGACGCCTCGCGCCGCCTCGGCGATCTGGCTCTCGGGGGGACGGCGGTCGGCACGGGCATCAATGCCGATCCGCGGTTCGCCGGGCTCGCAATCACCTCCATCGCCACGCGCACGGGCCTCGAGGTACGGGAAGCCCCAGATCATTTCGAGGCGCAGGGATCGAAGGACGCCTGCGTAGAAATGTCGGGTCAGCTACGGACGGTTGCGACTTCGCTCTTGAAGGTCGCCAACGACGTGCGGTGGCTCGGCTCGGGACCCCGGGCGGGGATCGGCGAGCTCCGCCTCCCGGAGCTACAGCCCGGATCGTCGATCATGCCCGGCAAGGTGAACCCGGTGGCTTCGGAGGTCGTGACGCAGGTCGCCGTCCAAGTGATGGGCAACGACGCGGCGATCGCTATCGCCGGAGCGATGAGCAACTTCGAGCTCAATGTCTTCATGCCGTTGATCGCGCAGAACCTGCTCCAATCGATCGTGCTCATGGCGGCGGCCGCCCGGCTCTTCGCCGAAAAGTGCATCGACGGCCTCGAAGCCGACGCCGGGCGCGCGCGGATGCTGGTCGAGCAGACGTTCCCCATCGTAACGGCGCTCGTGCCGGCGATCGGCTACGACACCTCGGCGGAGATCTCGAAGGAAGCGTTCCGCAGCGGCAGGAGCATCCGGGAGGTTGCGCTCGAGCGCGGGGTACTGGGTGAGGCCGAGCTGGACGAGGCGCTTGAGGTCATGAAGATGACCAAAGGCGGAATCGTCGCGCCCGGCCTCGGCGGGGGCTAAAACTCAGATCGGAGGCCACGGATAAGGCCGGCCCGGTCCGGGTCCCGGGTAATGACGCTTTCGCAACAGCGCCGAGACGCGCTCGGACATCGCGTCGATCTCGGTCGGGTCGATCAGCCCCGAAAGCGCCCGAGCAAGCGATCCGGCGCGATCGAGGGCTCGCTCGACCCGAAGCAGTCCCTCAACGACGTCTGGTGCCAGCTCTTCACCCTCATACTCCCAAATCACCGTGCGCAGCTTGGGCGACGGGTGGAACGCAAGGCCGTGATCGACGACCCAGACCCGCGAGCCGAAGCGCTCGAGCAAGCAGTGACCGGATTTGCGGTCGGCATTGTTGATCGCGATGTCGAACGCGGCGACCTTCGTGAACACCTCTTCGCGTCCAGGTCCGAGTGTCAAGTAATGCTCGCCGGGCTCGGCGTCGACGAACGCCTGCACGGCGCCGATCCCGTAGGGCCCGCCGCGGAGGACGGTCGGTGGAACCAGGTCCCATCCGCTCGCGGAGGATACCTCGTAGGCCGCTACCTCCCGAAGGCACAAGGTACCTTCGGGAAAGTCCCACAGAGGCGCCTCCCCGTCTCGTGGTTTGTAAACGGCAAGCGCATAGACGTCATCGTGTGTGAGCTCGCACAGCAGCGTCGCATTCGAGGCGGCGTGCATCTGGCCGAGCGGGCGAAGAGTCCCGGCCCGCAGAATGGCGAGCGCTTCTTCTTCCGTGCCGGCGAAGCCCGGCGTCGCCATGACTGGCTCCGGCTCAGGCGCCGATGGTCCGATGACCATTCATCCCTGGGCAGTCGTGGCCTTCGGGGTCCATCGGACCGCTGCACACGTGGCACCGGGGCCGTCCCGACGAGACGACCTCCGCGGCGTGGATCGAGAGTGCCCGAACCTGCGCACGGCTGGCCGATAGCCGCAAGACCCCTGGCTCCTGGTTGCCGTCCTCGGGGACGAACTCCTGCACGATCAGCACAATGCGATCGCCGGCCTCCTCGTAGTCCAGGGCCATCGAGCCCGCGCGCCACTCGGTCAGCAACGGCTCGACGAGATCCAGGTCGGCCTCGGGAATCTCGGGACCCTCATCGGCCACATCGGGCAAGGATTCGAGTAGGCGAGCAAGCGTTTCGGCGAGCGCTTGAATCTGCTCCTTTTCCGCCAGAAGCGTGACCAGCTCTCCGCCTGAGGCCGCCTGGAGATAGAAGATACGATGACCGGGCTCCCCGACCGCGCCGACAGTCACGCGATCCGCAGGCTCGAAGCTGAACGATAGGCTCATCGTTTGATCCGTGAGAACCGGGGCAGCGTCAGGCCGGTATCGTTCAGCTTCAGCACGCGCGGCACCTCGCCCAGCCAAAGAACGCTAACCGACGCCGTCTCTACGACCAGGCGAGAATAGTTGTCGATGAACGTGCCCGCGTAATGGGCAACGGCAAGACGCACGATGTCGGCATGGGTGACAATGGCAACGGTTCGTCCGGCGTGATCGGAGCGGATCCGTTCGATGGCGCCGATCGCTCGTGCCTGAGTTTCGCGAATTGTCTCCCCGTTGGGAAAGCGGATGTCGCTCGGCCGCGCCAGGATCTGCGACCACAGTTTCGTCCGCGCGAGGGCCTTTAGTGAGCGCCCTTCCCAGTCGCCGTAGCGAACGTCGCCCAGAGGCTTGCGGATCCTGACGCGGAGACGGTGCGACCGGGCCAACGGGGTGGCGGTTTCCAATGCTCGGTCGATCGTCGAGGCGTAAACCGCATCGATACGCACGCTCTGTAGTCGCTCGACGAGCGCCGCCACCTCTTGCTCGCCTTGCGGCGACAGGTGCACACCCGGTCTCCAGCCGGTCAACACACGGCCGGTCTCCGGCGTAGAGGCATGGCGAATCAGCAGGGTGAGCACGTCTTGGAAGGATACATGCGATAAGGGATTAGTCCTCGACGAACATCGCGAGGCTCGCCGTGAATCCGTGCAGAAAGTTTCTGCCCCCGACCGGCCCGAACTCGCCGGCACAAAAGAAGCCCGCGAGGGGGACATCCCCGAACGCACGCCGAACCGCGGCGGCGTCGTGATCTGGTGCATCGAACAAATTCGTTCCGCGACCGTTGCAGGTAAACATCAGCACAGCGCGGGGCCGGGCCGCGGCCGCCAGGAGCGCCCGCAGGTCCTCGTCGGCCGATGCAGCATCCCGGACGTGGAACTGCACCGTCCGGCCCACGTCGACGATATCTCCCACGGCAACCGCCCCGGTCTCGGGATCGGCACCCAGAACACCCCTAATGAGAAAGTCGCCGCGGTGAAACTCGGTGCGGTATTCGTCGATTACCGTCCCGACGTGCAAGCCGTGCTGCATGAGAACGCGCTCCTCCGGCGTCGCGCGGCCGTACGTTTCCCTGATGCGCTCGATAGGGCTCTGACCTCCCATCTCGTAGATCACGTTGTTCTCGGCGCGCGTCACGGTGGCCGGTGACCCAATGGGTGTGCAGCCTTGAGACACGAGCGGCTCGACCCGCGCCCCGGAAACAACCGCTACGACGGCTCCGCCGTTCCACACTTCGTGATTCAGGAGTAACCGGCTTTCGCCGGGCGCACGCCCTCCCGAAGCCAGCCCGCCGATCACGCGAACGTCCCGGCCCCTGCCGGCCACGGCATCGAGAAATCGATCGGGGGGAACGGTAAATGGATCGGCAATTGCCAGGACCGTGGCGCCGTCGGGAAGGGCCTCAGGCATCCGGCGGAACACCTGATCGGCGCGATCGAACTCCACCCCGAAAACAGACACGCCGATGGAGTCGACCGCCCAGACGGCAACCGCCGGTCCATCCTCGACCTCGCGCGCCCCACCGGCAACACCCTGGGAGCGACAGCCGATGAGCGCGCCGGGGGACAGCACCTTCTGCGCGGCCGACACGACCTCTTGCGCGACATCTGGCTCGCTCCCCGAGAAGAACAGAAAGGCCAGATCGGGTGATACATCACCGAGGTCGGCTCGCGCCGACGCACACGCCTCCTGTGTGGCCTGCACCGGGTCGAGCTTGGTCGACAGAGCGCTGGCGGCTTGCACGATGGGCAGTCTAGCGGCAGGTGGTACGCTCGCCGCCGGTCGAAGAGGAGAAAATGTGGGATCGCCGATCAGAGCGGTGCTGGCCGAGGACAATCTTCTCGTGCGCGAAGGCACGCGCATGCTCCTTCAGTCCACCGGCGAGGTCGAGGTGGTCGGGGCCGCCGCCGACGCCGAGGAAGCCCGGCACTTGGTGGAGTCCCTGGCTCCCGACGTCGTCATCACCGATATCCGAATGCCTCCCACGTTTCGCCTCGAAGGAATCGACCTGGCCCTTGACATCCGTCGATCCTTCCCCCGCACGGGAGTTGTTGTGCTCTCGAACCACGATGATCCCGAGTACGCCGAGACGCTGTTCCGCGACGGCACGGCCGGACTCGCTTATCTCTTGAAAGAGCGCGTAGCCGAACCCGAGCACCTTCTCCGGGCGGTGCACGAGGTTGCGGCCGGACGCGCCGTCCTAGACCCAAAAGTGGCCGATGCGCTCGTCTCGCGTGAGGCAAGCGCGTCGGGGCTCACGGAGCACGAACAAAAGATCCTCGAGCTGATGGGCAAGGGAACGTCGTATGCGCGCATGGCGGACGAGCTGGGCATCCCGGCCTCGGCCGTGGACGCCGACGTCAATCGCGTTTTGGGCAAGCTTGCCTCCGAGGCATCCCGCGGCGCATCGGTAGCGCTTGCGGAGCTTCGAAGGCTGCATACGAGCGTCATGGAGAAGGAACAGACGAGCGAAGCACTCGGCCAGTTCCTCTCGCCCGCCGTTTCACAGGCCGTTCGGTCGGGAGGCGGAACGGAGGCGCGAGATGTCGAGGTAAGCGTGGTGTTCACCGACATTCGCGGGTTCACCGCCCTGAGCGAGCTTCACGATCCGGCGACTGTCCGCAGCTTGCTCAACGAGCACCTGTCGGTGATGAGCGACCTCGTGCTTTCCCACGGCGGCACCGTGGACAAGTTCATGGGCGATGCCGTGATGGCCGTCTTCGGCGCTCCCGTGCCGTTGGACGACCACGCCGGAAAGGCGGTCGATTGCGCGCGAGCAATGATCTCCCGTCAAGACGAGATGAACGCAGCATGGGCGGCGGACGGCCGCCCGTACTTCGGGCTCGGCATCGCCGTCAACACCGGAGACGCGGTCGCTGGAGCCGTCGGTGGCGCCAAGCTCGAATACACCGTAGTGGGCGACGCGGTGAACATCGCCCAGCGGCTGAACGCCATGGCCGGACCGCGGGAGGTCATCATCAGCGAGGCGACGGCGCGCGCCATGGGGATGAACCTCGAGACGTGCGAGGTGGCGAAGGTGAAGGGCCGGGAAGGGGCGGTGCGCTTCCTGCGGCTCGTTACGCCGCAATCACTAGGATAAGCGAGGGCAACTCCAGCCGGCGTCGCCTCAGCCGGAGCGCCACTCGGAGTCGCCGCCGGACCTCCAAAGGCTCTCGAGAAGTGACGGCTCGAACTCCTCTTTGTGAATGTACGCCGCGGCACCACAGTTGCGGGCATCCGACGGCAGATCGTCCACGCGGTAGGTCGAGAGAAGGAACGCCACGGTCTCGGGGTGGGCCCTCGTGATTCGGCGCACCGCCTCGACTCCGTCTATGCCGGGGAGGTTAACGTCCATCAGCACAAGGTCGGGCCGTAGCTCCGCGGCCATCTCGACCCCCTGCTCTCCGGACTCGGCCTCGCCGACGAGCTCGAATCCGGATGTAGCACCCACCACGACTCGAGCGGCACCGCGAAACGGCGCCTGGTCGTCAACGATCAGCACCCTCACCGATTCTTCCCTCACAGAGCCGGACCTTTCCTCCATCGTGGCCCGAGGAATCCGATCGCGGAACCGTGCGGGCCTGCGGCTGCCTGTGGGTGCTAGCCCCCCCGCTCCGAGAGAAAGAGCAGGACGGCCTTCACCCGCTTGTGCAGATCCCTTTCCTCGGAGAAGCCTAGCTTCGAGAAAATCGAGTTGATGTGCTTCTCGACGGCACGCTCCGTCAGGACGAGGCCGGCGGCGATCGCGGCGTTGTTCTTTCCCTGAGCCATCTCACCGAGGATTTCCCGTTCGCGCCGCGTGAGCCGCGCGAGCGGGTTCTTCGCGTCGCGCGTCCGCGCGGCCACAAGCGTCTCGACCACACGCGGGTCGATGACCGACCCGCCGCGCGCAACCTCGCGGATGGCGGCAAGTAGTTGCTCGATGTCGGAGACTCTCTCCTTCAATAGGTAGGCGCGGCCTCCGGAACCCTTCTCGAGCAGGTCGAGGGCGTACTCTGGTTCGGCATACTGGCTGAGCACGACAACTCCGGTGTCCGGGTGGCTCTCTCGCAGGGCTTCCGATGCTCTGATGCCCTCGTCGGTCGACGTCGGCGGCATCCGGATGTCGGTTAACACAACGTGGGGGGCGTGTTGCTCGACGGCGGACATTAGCTCGTCCAGGTTCTCGCAGGTCGCCACCAGCTCGATGTCCGGCTGGGCTTCCAGGAGCTTTCGCACACCCTCCCGGACGAGGAAATTGTCCTCGGCCAGCACGACGCGAATCGCCACCCGCTCCTCGCCCTCGTGGCGAGTCATGCCCCAGGCGCCAGCCGCTCTAGCAGATCTCGGGAAGGTGGCGAATAGAACGAGAGCACCACATGCTCACAGCCGGCCTCTTCGTAGGCCGGAAGCATCGACACCATCTGGTCGGGCTGACCCTCCATCGAAGGGATGATAAAGAGCTGCACCGAGCGCCTTACGGAGCTCGGGTCGCGGCCGACGGCCGCGCAGTGCTCGTCGAGCACCTTGTTGAGGCGAGACCATTCGGTCGGGTCCTGGCCGGGCGTGTTCCACTCGTCGGCGTGCTCGGCTACTACGCGCAGCGTCTTTTTCTCGCCGGAGCCGCCGACCACGATCGGCGGCCGCGGCCGCTGCAGGGGTTTAGGCTCGCAGAGCGCGTCGGTCAGCGTCCAGAACCGGCCTTCGAAAGTCGTTCTCTCCTGCGTCCAGAGCGCCTTAGTGATCTTGAGTCCCTCGTCGAGCATGTCGATGCGCGTGCCGGCCGGGGGGAACGGGATCCCGTAGGCGCGGTGCTCGGCCTCGTGCCACGCCGCTCCCATGCCGAAATCGAGTCGCCCACCGGAGATGTGGTCGAGCGTGACGGCCATGTTCGCGAGGAGCGCCGGATGACGGTAGGTGACCCCCGTCACCATGCAGCCGACCCGCGCGCGGCTGGTGACTGCGGCCATGGCGGCGAGCGTGGTCCATCCCTCGAGGGTGATCTGCTCTTCGGGAACGATGCCGCCGATGCCGTAGAAATGGTCGTAGTTCCAGATCGCGTGGTATCCGAGTTCATCGGCGGCGCGCCAGAACTCCTCGAGCACCGAATACTCGAAGACGGGGGCAAGCTTGGCGGAGATGAGCACGTCGCCCAATCCTCGCCCCCCTGCCCGCCCGGGCGCAATTGGGCGGCTCAACCCCCGGCTCGAAGCAGCAACTGCGTGCAGCGGAACGGGGCGACAACCGACCCGGCTCGTCTTCGACCTCCGCACCCCACACCTGGGGCGAGCGACCCCTAGTGCCGCAGCCGGGCCGAGCCACCGCAGCGTCGCCCCGGGCCTACTTTACGATCTTCCGAACCCTGTTGTTGTCTCCGCAACTGACATAGACGTTCCCGGCAGCGTCCAGCACAATCCCCCTCGGAGCGCCCAGCATTGCCGATGTTGCCGGCCCTCCGTCGCCCGAGAAACCCCGAGTGCCGGTCCCCGCGAAGGTCGAGATGATTCCCTCCGGGCTGACCTGCCTGACGCGGTCGCCGCCGGTTTCGGCGATGAAGAGAGTTCCGTCGCTTCGCACAGCGACGGTGTTCGGATAGGAGATCCCCGCACCCGTCGCCAGGCCGCCGTCGCCCGAAGATCCTGCGCTCCCATTGCCGGCCACCGTCGTGATGATGCCGCTGGCATCGACACGGCGGATCCGGTTGTTGCCGGCATCGGCGATGTAGAGGTTGCCTGCGGCGTCGAAAGCCACTCCCTGCGGCGAACGGAGCTCGGCGGCGATTGCGGGGACTCCATCGCCCGAAAATCCGATCAAGCCTGTTCCCGCCACCGTCGAGATAATGCCTTCCGGCGTGATCTTTCGGATGCGGTCTTGGGCAGCGACATAGAGGTTGCCTGCGGCGTCGAATGCCGGGCCGTTGGGCAGCCCCAAGCTGGCCAGGGCGGCGGGGCCGCCGTCGCCGGAGGAGGTATTCCTACCATCACCCGCGATGGTGGTGATGACCCCCGTTCGGTCAACACGCCGTACGCGGTTGTTGAAAGTATCGGCGATCACGATGTTGCCCGACGGGTCCAGGGCAATACCCTGGGGCCTGCGCAGGCTGGCCGACGATGCGAGCCCGCCGTCTCCCGAAAATCCCCCCACCCCGTTTCCGGCCACCGTCGTGATGATCCCCTTGGGGTCCCGCATGCGGACGCGGTGCTGGTTACGGTCCACGATGTAGAGGTTTGCAGCCGCATCGAAGGTCATCCCGAAGGGCCAAGCCAGATGTGCGGACCTGGCCAAGGCGCCGTCTCCCGGCTGGCCGGTGTCTCCGGTCCCCGCGATCGTGGTGATCGTTCCGGCTGGGTCGACCTTGCGGATCCTGCGGTTACCCGTGTCGGCGATGTAGATGGAGCCACTCTCATCAACGGCCACACCGTTGGGGTAATGGAGCATCGCGACGACGGCCGACCCGCCGTCACCGGCGAACCCTCGGAGACCGCTTCGGGCGACCCCAATCCCCGCGACGGTGGTAATGGTTCCATCGACCGCGACCTTGCGAATTCGATCGTTGTCGGCGTCGGCGATGAACAGGTTGCCCGCCGCGTCAATGGCGAGGCCCAGGGGGTGCGCGAGTTGCGCGAGCGTTGCCGGTCCGCCGTCGCCCGAATACCCGCTCAAGCCGGTTCCCGCGTAGGTCGAAATGATTCCCTGCGGAGTGACCTTGCGGATCCTGTCGACATCGGTGATGAACAAGTTTCCGGCCGGATCGAACGCAAGGCCGCTGGGGAGCGAAAGCGTCGCGGAATTGGCGGGACCCCCGTCTCCGGATGAACCGTTTGCGCCGGTGCCCGCGACATTGGTGATAACTCCGGACGGCGATACCTTTCGAACCCGGTTGTTGAACGTGTCGGCAATGAACAGATTTCCGGCGAGATCCATCGCAAGGCCTTGAGGCTGCCTGAGCCAAGCAAGCGTTGCCGGCCCCCCATTCCCCGAAAAGCCCGGCTGCCCGGTGCCGGCGACCGTGGTGATGGTTCCGCCCGGCGCGATCTTGCGGACGCGATGGTTGCTTCGATCGGCGACATAGGTGTTCCCCGCTGGGTCCGAGACCATCTCGAACGGCCAGGAGAGCCGCGCCGACCTCGCGGGACCACCGTCGCCCCCATAGCCGGTCACGCCGGTCCCGGCGATCGTCGCGAGTTTCCCCGTTGCCTCGTCCAAGGCACGCACCGCTCCCCAGGACTGATCGGAGAAGTACACCTTTCCACGGAGAAGTGCGATGCCCCTCGGAGTCATCGAGCGCTCGAGGGCCGGCCCGCCGTTAACTCCCCCGGCGATGGTCGTGATGACATTAGACGAGGCCGCGCGGCCCGGGTTGCCGGACTGGATCAGCGAGCTTCCAAGAACAGCCACAGCCGCAAGCAGTCGCCGCACTCTCATGGTTCCTCCCGTGATCCTGAGCCGCCCACTCCGGCCGGCCTTCAAGGTCGCCTCTTCGACGTCGGCGACCCGATTCCCTGCTCTGCTGCGGGCGATGCACATCCTGCGCCGGATTGAACCCGATAGGCGCCTGCGGGGCCAGGCGGTGTAGCCTTGGCCAATCGGGAGCTCGGAGGACCGGGCTGAGAGGGCGTCTTTGCCGGCGCCGACCGCCAGAACCTGATCCGGGTAATGCCGGCGGAGGGAGGACTTCGATGAAGGGGACCGGGATAGCATCGAAGATCGGGGGCAACCCCTCGTCGAGCGCCCCCGGCTACGCAGGAAAGGTTTACGCCGGCGGCTCGCGACCCGACCTTCGCATTCCGTTTCGACAGGTCGCTCTCTCCCCGACCGCGGGGCGCCTCGGGGACGAGGAGAATCCCCCGGTGCGCCTGTACGACACCTCCGGTCCGCACACCGACCCGCATGTCGATGTCGACGTGCGCGCCGGACTGCCTGCGTTACGCCGGCCGTGGATCCTCGCGCGGGACGACGTCGAGGAATACGACGGCCGTACGCTCGCACTCACGATCGACGGCTGGCGGGGCGAGCGGACCAGGCCTCTGCACGCGAAGTCCGGCGCGTGCGTCACGCAGATGCACTACGCGCGGGCCGGGGTCGTCACGCCGGAGATGGATTTCGTGGCGATCCGCGAAGGCGTTGATCCAGAGCTCGTGCGCTCGGAGGTTGAGCGCGGCCGGGCGATCATCCCGGCGAACGTCAACCACCCGGAGTCCGAGCCGATGATCATCGGCCGCCGCTTTCTGACGAAGATCAACGCCAACATCGGCAACTCGGCGGTCGCCTCCTCGATCAAGGATGAGACCGACAAGCTGCTCTGGGCCACGCGCTGGGGCGCCGACACCGTCATGGACCTCTCCACCGGCCGCAACATCCACACCACGCGCGAGTGGATCGTGCGCAATTCCCCGGTGCCGATCGGCACCGTGCCGATCTATCAGGCCTTGGAGAAGGTGGAGGGCCGTGCCGAGGAACTGACCTGGGAGATCTTCCGCGACACCGTCATTGAGCAGTGTGAGCAAGGGGTCGACTACTTCACAATCCATGCCGGAGTGCGGCTCGCGTTCGTACCGCTCACGGCGCGCCGGGTCACCGGGATCGTGAGCCGGGGCGGCTCGATCATGGCGGCCTGGTGCCTCGCGCACCACAAGGAGAGCTTCCTGTACGCGAACTTCCGCGAGCTGTGCGAGATCATGGCCGCATACGACGTGTCCTTCTCTCTGGGCGACGGGCTGCGGCGGGGCTCGATCGCCGACGCGAACGACGAGGCACAGTTCGCGGAGCTGGACACGCTCGGCGAGCTGACGACGGTGGCCTGGGAGCACGACGTCCAGGTAATGATCGAAGGGCCCGGCCACGTGCCGATGCACAAGATCAAGGAGAACATGGAGCGCCAGCTCGAGGTCTGCCACGAGGCGCCGTTCTACACCCTGGGCCCACTCACGACCGACGTTGCGCCCGGCTACGACCACATCACCTCGGCCATCGGTGCGGCGATGATCGGCTGGTTCGGCACGGCGCTGCTCTGCTACGTGACGCCGAAAGAGCACCTCGGGCTCCCCGACCGCGACGACGTCAAGGCCGGCGTTATCGCCTACAAGATCGCCGCACACGCGGCCGACCTCGCGAAGGGCCACCCAGGAGCGCAGGCGTGGGACGATGCCGTTTCCAGGGCGCGGTTCGAATTCCGCTGGGAAGACCAGTTCAACCTGTCGCTGGACCCCGACACCGCGCGGGCGTTCCACGACGAGACGCTGCCGGCCGAGCCGGCAAAGAAGGCGCACTTCTGCTCGATGTGCGGGCCGCATTTCTGCTCGATGCGCATCACGCAGGACGTGCGGGAATACGCTCGCGCACAGGGACTCTCCGAGCAGGACGCGCTGCAGGCCGGCATGGACGAGAAAGCCGAGGAGTTCCGGAGCAGCGGCGGCAGCGTGTACGTCGGCGGCTGACGGGTGTCTTTTGCCGCTACGGCACGAGGGCGCTGCGGACGAACCGGAGCAGTTCGTCCTCACGGCGCTTGAGGGCGAGTGAGCCTTCCTCGCCGCCGGCGACGGCGCGCAGCACGCCGGCCTCCGTCAGCGACCCGACGACAGCCGTGTACAGCGTGAACAGCAGCAGCGTCGCCTCCTGGCGGCGGAAGGAGCCCTCGGCCATTCCGCGCTCCAGGAATTCCAATGCCCGCCGGCGCAACGGCTCCAGCACAGCGGCGATGCTAGTGACGACATCCGCACCGCGCCACGACGCCTCACGCACAAACGCCGGGAACTCCGGCCACTCCTCCGCCAGCCGAAACACCGCGCCGATCACAGCCTCGATCCGCTCCCACGGCTCGACGATCTCCACCTCCAGGGCATGCTCGAGCGCCGAGGCCAGGCGGACTGCGAGCTGCTCCACGCACGCCTCGAACAGCGCCTCCTTCGCCGGGAAGTAATAGAGCAGCGTCTGCTTTCTAACTCCGGAAGCGTCGGCGATGTCGTCGAGCGAGGCGCCCTCGTAGCCGTGCGCGCCGAACAGCCGGACGGCCTCGGCGATCAGTTGCACGCGGCGCTCCTGTCCACCGATCCGAGTCATCGCCACGCCCTCGGTTTCGAGGCCGCCACCGGGCGCGAGGCCTCCCACACCCGGCGCCAGCGTGCGGCCTCAGGTCCGCCGGGCGACGGCGTCTGTCCACCTGCTTCGCGCCTTAGCGATTCCCACCAGGTGGTGCGATCCTCGTCGAGCAGTCGCGCGAGCGCCGTTTTCATGCGCTCATTGAAGTCTGCCGGGGACTCGCCGGCGACCGGCGTCACCGCCCGACCGAACCGCACCGACACCGGTTTGCGTCCCGGCGCCGGCCAGCCGCGGCCGCGCGGCATTGCCTGGTAGGTTCCGCGCACGGCGATCGGCACGGCCGGAACACCCTCTTCGACGCACAGCCGCGCCGCGCCGAGCCGGAACTGGCCGACCCAACCGTCGTGGCTCCGCGTCCCTTCGGGGAAGACGAGGATGTTCCACCCGTGCGCGAGCATCTCCCTCGCCAGCCGGGTCGAGCGACGTGCCCCCGCGCGCTCGACGGGAAAGGCGTTGAACACCAGCGCGGTGGCGGCCGCTCGCCACCAGACGTCGAAGAAATAATCGGCGGCCGCGCCGACGGCCGTTCGCGATCGCCAATCCGGCGGAAGCGCAGTGAGCAGCATCGGTGCGTCCAGATGCGACGAGTGATTCGCGTAAAACACCACCGGCTCGGCCGCGCCGTCGAGCCGATCGAGACCGTGCACGGTGGGTCGGGTCTCGAGCCGCATGAGCGGACCCAAGACCCCATGCTGGATCGCCGCTCTTGTCGCGCGGGCCGCCGGTGTTCTCGCCCAAGCCGTGGGGAAGTCTCGCGGCTCGGCTTTCGGAAGCGGAACGCTGCGAGGCACGAGTGGCCGGCGCCCCCAGCGCCATCCTCGCGCCAGCGTGCGGAGATCGGACTTGAGCGAGGCCATCGGCTACCTCACATCGGCCAGCATCAGCGGCGGGGCCTTGAGGGCGGCGATTCGCGGGGACGAGCCCACCGTCTCCGACGCCATATCGAGGGCATCGGCGAGGGTCGTAGCCGCCCGGAACCCGAGCCGCGCGACCGTATCCCGATGTCCGCCGACGAAGATGACGTCGCCCAGGTGATCCATCGCGTGCGCAGCCCAGTACCACATGTAGAACGGGTGCACGCCGTGGTACGCGAAGGAGTTCCTATACAGGTGGATGTACCAATCGTCGCCGGCGAACTGCTCCTCGAATTTCGATTCGATCGCCGCGGGATCCGTCGTCTCGGCGAGGACTTCCTCGAAGAAGTCTACGTACGAAGGGTGATGGATCGAGTGGAACTCCGGAGCGACCGGATGGAACATGATCATCGCGCCACCCGGCCGTACAAGCGGCTTGCCGCGATAGAGATTGAAGAAATATCCCAGGCCCTGGCAAACAACCAGGATGGGATTCATGATCGAGTTCACGTTGTACGGGCCGATGTACGGCAGCCCGGCGATGAGCACGTCGGCCTGTCCGTCGACCTCGACGAGGTGCTGGCGGTGGACGTTCGCCAGCGTGATCTCGTGGACGGCTTCGGTTTCGCCTGCCGTGACCCCGGTGATGCCGTAGGGCGCGGCCATCGAGTGAAAGATCTTCCGGCGGGTAGCAACCGGCGTACGGTCGTTCGCTCGCTTGGCCGCGAGGAAGGCCGCCTGGTCGGCCACCGACCATTCCCACTCACGCTTCTGGAGGAACTCCAACGGCTTGCCGAATGTGTCGCTGTTCAGCGTGGTCTCGACGGTGAAGGTGCGGACGTGGTCGCGCAGCAACCGTCCCATGCGCACGGTGGAATGGTGCAGCGCGCTCGACGACGGATCCATGAACGAGCGCGAGGCCAGCATTGTGCTGACGTTGTGATGGGGTCGCACCGACCGGTACGAGCCCAACCCGACCGGCACCGACTTGTGGCCGCCGTCCATCGCCACCAGGTTGATGTTCACGTAGACGATCAGATCGGACTCGGCAGCGCGCCGGTTGATCTCGACGTCCTCACCGTGTTCGGTCTGGCCGATGAAGGTCAGGTTCGGCCGGTCCTCGGCGTCGTGATTGGTCAATGAGTCGGGCCAAAAGGATCGGAAGACGCGCTCTCCGACCGTTCGCTTGATCTCTTTGGCCGTCATCCGTCGATGCAGCGAATTGGCAACGATCAGCTTCACGTCGTCTACCCCGGCGCGCGCAGCGTGCTCGAGCACGTGCTCGATCACCCGTCCGCGGATATCGGGCGTTCGCATTTGCGGAAGCGGAAGCGAGATGTCGTCGAAAGCGATGGTGAGCCGCATGCCCGGTCGCAGCAAAGCCGGGAGCGGCTCCGAACCCGACGGGTTCAGCAGCGCGTGCTCGATGGCCGCATCGACATCGCGGATGCCGGGCAGCGCTTCCGGCGGATACACCACCCGCGTGCCGAGCGGGAGTTTTTCCAGGCGGAAAGACTCGCCGTGATGAAACAGCAGCGGCGGCGTCCGCTCGTCGATCTCTAGCACGAATCCCGGTCGGCTCACGTTTCCTCCCGTGGGTCGAAAGCGATCTTGGGTGTTCCCAGCCGGCCGGCTGCCTGTGCGTGATCGACCGCCTCCCGCCAGCGCGACAGCGGATATACGCCGCCGACGAGCCGCCCGAGCGACGCCTCTCCGGCCAGTGCCAGCGCGTCGGAGAAAGCTCCCCCTCCTGCGTAGGAACCGACGATCGTCAGCTCCCGGTACCAGGCCGGGGTCAGGTCTGCCGCCGGCGGCATGCCGGCCAGCACCACAGTGCCGCGCGCCTTGGTGGCCTTTAGCGCCAGTTCGAGCGTAGACGAGGACCCGGCGGCGTCGAACGCGACGTCGACCCCGCCGAGCAGGAACGACGAGCTACGTTCCGGACGCAACAGAAACGCGCGCGTGGAGCGGCGAACCGCGCCCAGCGCCTCGTCCGGACGAACGACGTCTGTGGCCCCGAACGACCGCGCAAGCCGCGCCTGACCGCCGTGCTTGGCCACGACTATGACCCGTCCGGCCTCGGACAGCTCGCGGAGGGCGAGGGTCGTCAGCAAACCGACGGTGCCTGCTCCGGCCACGAGCACCGTCGCGTCGCGCGGAATGTTGGCGCGGCGCACGGCGTGGATGGCACACGCCAGCGGTTCCACCAGGACGGCGTCGGAATCCTCCATGCCGTCGGAAACGGCGTGCATCTGCGAATGGTGCGCGACCAACCCTTCGCTCCATCCCCCGCCGGTATCGGCGCAATACCCCGTCTGCAAGCCGGCAGACACATGGCCGGCGGTGACGCGCTCGCAGAGTCCCGGTTCGCCCAGCGCGCAGGCCGCGCATTGCGGCTCTACCCCACGCGCCTCGCACCCAAGAACCGGATCGAGGACGACCCGCTGGCCGGCTCGCAGGCCGTTCACGTCGTTCATCAGATCGCCGACGACCTCGTGGCCCGGGACGAAGGGCATCGAGACGAGCGCGCTGAAGTAGAACGACGAGCGTCCCGTAAGCGTGGTCAGGTCGGACCCGCAGATACCGGCGAGCCGAGGGCGGATGCGCGCCCACCCCGTCGCCGGGGGCTCGGGCTCGCGCCGGTGGACCAGGCGCAGCGGGGCGACCGGCCCGACCGCCCCCGGCAAACGCCGTCCGAGCGTGCGCGCCGCGAGATATCTCGGCACCGAACGATACAGCTCAAGGGCCAGCGTCAACCGACCGACTCCGGAACAAGCAGCTTGGGCGTTCCCTTCACGGCCGGCCAGTGCTCGACGGGCCAGTGCTTCAGGCGCGCGACGCGGTTCAACGAGACATCCGGGTTCACCGCGACCGGCCGGCCCGCCGCCTCGAGCATGGGCAAGTCGCTCATGGAGTCGGCGTAGGCGTAGCACGACCGCAGCTCGGCCCCGCAGGCCTCGGCGTACCGTCGCATCCACGATGCGCGCGCTTCACCGATGAACAGAGGCAACTCGATATCGCCGGTGAACCGGCCGTCGGGCCCTACCCGCAGGTGCACGCCGACAATGTCGTCCACCAGAGGCTTCAGCGGTGCAACGACGAAGTCCGCGCTGCCGGTCACGAGCACAACCCGGTGGCCGGCTGCGCGGTGCTCGCGGATGCGCCGCACCGCTGCGGGTGACAAACGGCGCAGGACCAGCCCGCCGATCGAATCCTCCGCAACGCGACGGACTTCCGACTCCAAAGCGCCGGCATACCGGCGGTAGAACGACCGCAGGAACTCACCCCTGTCGCGCCGCTCCGCGGCGAGGAACCCCGGCACGCGGCGAGCGAGCCCGGCGAAATGCTCCGTCCACTCCTCGCGCGGCGCATCGGACAGCCGGAGCCAGAGATAGGCCTCCAGCACGTTCGACGCCACCACCGTCCCCTCGACGTCGAACACGGCCAGGATCGTTTTCTGAGCATCGCCGTTGGGCGCGACGTGTACCCGAGGCTGCACTTTCGGCGGACGCGGCCACCGCAGAACCTGCGACACCGACGGCAGGTGCACCTCCTGCAGGTAATGACGCCAGGTGAAGGCCGTCGAGTCGAAGTCGAAATCTCGCCGATCCTCTTCGGTAAGGGAATCCCGCAGGGCGCGCAGCCGCTCGTCGGTGTAGACCACCTCCAAGTCAACGTAGGGCCCGAACAGCCCGGCGTAGCGCTTGACGAAGTCGAGCTGTCCGCGCCACCGGTCCACCCGGCGTGCACTCTCACGGGCGAAGGACGTCCTGGGCAGCCGGGCGACGGCGCGCTCACCGAACGACACCAGCCGGTCTGCGGCCGCCATCTTCCGGTTCAGTTTCCGCTTGCCGGCGAAACTCCACTCGGGGAGGCGAAACGTTCCGCGGGCGCGCTCCGGCAGCGGATTGCGCAGGAAATACTCGCGCGTCAGCTCGTAGATGTCCCGGAACGAAAGCGGATTCCGCGCACCGCTCGACACGTGATAGAAGCCGACGTCCTCCGGCGGAGACGCCGCGACCGCGAGGATCGCATTGACGACTAGATCGACGGGAATCACATCGAACAACGTTTCCGGGATTCCGGGGAAATCGGGAAGCGAACCCCGGCCGTAGGCCAGGATCACCGGGTCGGCCACCCGGAAGCCCTCGATCCATCCGGGATAGGGGTGTCGCAGCGCGCTTTCGATGATCGATGGGCGCACGATTTGCACCGGCGTGTCGCCGCGGGTCTCTGCGATCGCGATCTCGGTCAGCGCCTTTGTAAATGAATAGACGTCCGGCCAGCCGAGGCTGCGCGCGCGACCCCGGCCGTGCGCGACGAGCCGGCGTCTCACCCAGTCGCGGCGAAGCTCCTCGGTGCGCGCGGCAACCGACTGTGGTCCGGCTCGTCCCGCCGTCGCCCGCGCACGAACAATGAGCCGGTCGAGCACTTCCGGCCGTCGAGACGCGTCCTCGACCTCGAGCCCGATGCGTTCGGCGTAGGCCAGCTCCGCCCGCCAATCGAGATCGCGCTCGAGCGCCTCTTCGGCCTGCGTACCGCATGTCATCCCGGCGACGTACGCCGTCGACACGTGAAGGAACCGCGCCCCCGCCGATCGTGCTGCTTCGAGCATCCGGAGGCTTGCGGAGAGGTTCGTATGAAAGGCTTCGTCGATCGGCGGATCGAACGACACCGTTGCCGCGCAATGAATGACCAGGTCGGTGTCCTGGGGAATCTCGACGCGGTCGGTCGTGAGGTCCGCGGTATGCGGGACTACGATCCGGGCTCGATCCAAAAACGGAGTGCGACCCAAGGAATCACGCAGAGGGCCGAACGCGTTGCCGTCGAGGACCGACCGGAGACGAGATGGAGCATCGCCGCGGATGAACACATCGATCCGCCCGGCATCCACCTCGCGCACGAGGCGCTCGAGGACCCCTTGGCCGAGAAACCCCGTGACGCCCGTGAGCGCGATGCGTCGGCCTGCGAGACACTCTCGGATCACCCAGCGGCCTCCGTAGCCGGACCTCCGTCGCTCCATTTCGTTCTCTACCGGACGGTAGATTACCCGGCTGCCCCACCGAAAAGGCAAAAGTGGGAAAACCCCCCGAGCCGGTCTCGGCGTTGCGCGGGTCAAGCAGAGGGGGCAGGATGCGGCTCATCGTGAGAGCCCTCCACAGGTTTCTGCTGATCGCCGTCGTGCTGGGCGTCGCTGCGGCAGCCTTCACGCTGATACCGAAGTCGAAAAGCGAGACGACGCCCCTTCCCCGCACCGGAGCCACTCCGAAAGACCCGCTCCCCCGGCAATGCCTCCAGCTCCCCAAGAAGCTGGCCACGCCGGCCTGGTTCCCGGACGACCTGCCCATGCCGCGAGGCTCCTACGCGGCCGACGTCCCTCCGGCGCAGGCCGGCCTCCGGCGCATCGTGTTCGCCTCGAAGGGGTCGCTGCGGGAGTTCGTGCTTCACGTCTTCGACGCCTGGAAGAAACGGGGATGGACTCTGGGGCGGGGAGAATCCGAGCCCGGAGAAGCAGAGGATAACTTCCTCAAGCAAAGCGAGAAGCGTTACGGCGTGTTCCGTGCTCGAGAGGTGTATTGCGAGAAGGGCTGGATTCAGGTCCTGCTCGTGATCAACGACCCGTCGTTGTCGCCCAGCCCGTCTCCTTCAGCCTCGCCCAGTCCCTGAGGCCGGCGGCTCCTTCTCCCGCGCAGTTTTTTCAGCCGCCTTCGCGGCACGGCGCGCCGCGCGTCGATCGCGCAAACGGCTCCGGACCTTCCGCGCCTCTCCCTTCGCGCGGTCGAGGGTGCGCCGGGCCCAGGTGTACTCCGTGGCGAGGATCGCAAGCCCGCCGATGATGAGCGGGATGCCCGGGCCGGGAACGATGAGGAAAAAGATTCCGGCCGCCAGCACCGTGCCGCCGGCGATGGTGATCGCGGCGCGCTTTCCGCTGCGACCGATGAAACGAAAGATTTCATTTGGCTTAGCCATGAATCGCCGAGATTATCAGGGCCAACCGGGAATCAGCCTCCGAACGCGGGCCGCCAGCGTCGAACGACCAGTAATTGGATGCCGACCATCACCGCCGTGACCCCGTACATCGTGAGGGTCATCGCCGAGGCATAACCGAAGCGCAGGAACTCGAAGGCGTTCCGGTATGTGTAGAGCGGCAGGAACGTGGTTGCGTAAAACGGGCCGCCCTTGGTGAGCACGAGCGCCGGCACGAAGTTCGCTTGAAACGAGAATGCCACGTCGCGCGCCGCAAGCAGAGCGAGCGTCGGCGCCAGCAGCGGGAGCGTTACCTTCCGGAGGGTCCACCAGGGGGAGGCTCCCTCAATCGACGCCAGCTCGTACAGCTCGGCCGGAACGTCCTGCCGCGCAGCAAGGGCAACGAGGAACCCTTCTCCGATTTGGAAGGCGCTCATGACGACGACGGCGATGCGCGCGCCCCACGGACTCAACAGCAGGGCCGGTGCCTCTCCACCGAACGACGCAACGGCGATCGCGAGCGGTCCGTATACCGGGTTGAACGCCCACAACCAGAGAAGCGCATACGAGATCTCTGGGACCACCGTCGGAAGATAGGCGGCAGTCCGGTAGGCAGCTACACCGCGTCGCCGGCGCGCATACAGCAGGGCAGCCCCGACCGAACCGGCCAGCCGCAGGGGGACGGCAATCGCAACGAAGATCAGCGAGTTCCACAGCGCCGTCTTGAAGATCCCGTCGCCGGCGAGCCGGCGGAAGTTTTCAAGGCCCGACCAGCTCGGTGAGGACAGGCCGTCGAACTCGGTGAAGGCGAAGACGAACGTCATCACAGCGGGAACCGCTACGAGAGCCGTCGTGGCGATCAGAAACGGAGCCGCGAACCGGCCGGCCTTCGTCTTCACAGGGCGATCCCCGACGCGGCGTCGAAGAGGCGAAGGCGCTCCGGATCGAACCACGCCGTCAGCAAGCTCCCCGGTGCGGGGGCGAGGCTCGGCTCGACGCGCGCGACGATCTCGATGCCGGCAGCGTCGAGCGTCAGAAAGGATTGATCGCCGACAGATTCGACGAGGTCGACCTTGGCGCCAAACGGCGCCGCCTCTTCGGCCGTCGCCGACCATCTGGAACCCCGCACGTGAACATGCTCGGGACGGACGCCGACAAGCACGTCGCGCGCGATCCCGTGAAGCCCATCGGGGATGCCGAGGCGACCCCCGCTCCACGAAAGCTCATCGCCCTGGGCGAGGCACGGGACGATGTTCATCGCGGGGCTGCCGATGAACGTCGCGACGAAGATGTTCGCCGGCGAGCCGTAGACTTCCCGCGGCGTGCCCATCTGTTGCAGGACGCCGTCGCGAAGCACCCCAATCCGATGACCGATGCCGAGCGCCTCCGCCTGATCGTGGGTGACGTAGATGGTCGTGGTTCGGAGCCTGGACTGCAGGCGCACGATCTCCGCACGCGTCCGGACACGGAGCTGAGCATCAAGATTCGAGAGCGGCTCGTCCATTAGAAACACATCGGGATTGCGCACCATCGCCCTGCCGAGCGCGACGCGCTGCCGCTCGCCGCCGGATAGCTGCCGCGGCTTGCGCTCAAAGAGGTCGGTCAGTCCGAGGGTCTCGGCTACGGTCTCCACCCTCGACCGAATCTCGTCTCCCGGGCGCCGCCGCGCAGCAAGCCCGAAGGCCAGATTGTCGAAAACGGTCAGATGCGGAAACAGCGCATAGCTCTGAAAAACCATGGCCACGTTGCGGTCCGCCGACGGCATGCGATTGACGATCCGGTCCCCGATGGAGATCTCTCCCGAATCCGGATCCTCCAGACCGGCAACGAGCCGCAGCGTAGTGGACTTGCCGCAGCCGGACGGTCCGACCAGAACGAGGAGCTCGCCGTCCTCCACCTCGAACGAGAGATCGTGAACCGCGCCCACGGCGCCGAAGGACTTCGAGACGTCCTGCAGAAAGAGTCCGGCCACGTCAGCCCGCCGCCTCCGAGAACAGCTCTCGAGTTGCGAGATCGATCTCGATTCCCAGCGCCTCGATCCGCTCCTGACCGTAGAACCATTCCTCGATGATCGGGTTGGCCTTGGTTTCGATCTCGTTCCAGGTTGCGATGTTCGGCACGCGGCGGATCAGCGGTATGGCGTCGAGAAACACCTGAGCGGACCGTGGCGGCTGCGACGGGTCGACAAAGGCATCGCTCTCGGCAACGGAGCGCAACGAGGGCACGGTACGGCCGGAGCGCGCCAGGATCGGCGCTCCCTGCGGGCCCACCGCGAACTCAATGAATCGGAAGGACGCCGATGTCTTCGTGCTCTTCTTCGGCAGGCAGAAGGCGTCGCTGTGAAGAATCGACGCGGCCTTGCGTCCCACGGGCAGCGGCGCCACATTCCAATCGAGATCTTCGATAGCGCGAAACGCCGGCGTCGCGCGCCGGCTGTCGAGCAGCATCCCGAGCCGGCCATGCCCGAATCGTGTTTCCTCGTCCTCCGACTCTGCCTCCTTCTGCTCGGGTACCACTTTGTGCCTGCGTCGCAGCTCGATGAAAAAGCGCAGCGCGTCGATTTCCCGGGGGCCCAGCATGACGGTCTTCGTCGGACGCTGGGTGTCGTCGACAACCTCTCCGCCGTTCTGCCAAACGAAGGGCGCCACGCGAATGAGGTTCGGCTCGACGCTCAGCCCATAGACGTCGGTCTTGCCGTCTCCGTTGGTGTCCTTCGTCATGGCCTTCGCCGCCCCCACAAACTCCTGCCAGGTCCATCCCGCCTTCGGCTCAGGGACGCCGTACTGCTTGAAGAGCGAGACGTTGTAGTAAACGACGAGGCTGGACACGTTCTGCGCCAGGCAGGTGAGCTTCCCATCGAAGCGGAATGCATCGATCGCCTGGGGAAAGAAATCACCTTCCTTGATCACCCGGCTCGACGCGAGGAGCGGACCGACCGGCCGGAGCACACCCTTCGAGGCGAACTGCCCGAACCGCCGGTAATTGACGAGAAACACATCCGGAGGGGTACCGCCGGCGAACGCCGTGGCCAGTTTCGTCATGTGATCGGACTGACTGGGAACGGCGACGATCTCGACGTCGACATCGGTGTTCTCCTGCTCGAAGGCCGACACCAGATCGCGGTAACCCTTTATCTCCTCCGCGTCACCGAAGAACTGAAATCGCACCCGCGCCACCGGCCCGGCATCGCCGGTGCATGCTGCCAGCATCATCGCGAGCGCGCAGAGCGTACGCGTCACCGTCCGAGCCATCCGATCCCCCTCTCCTCCTGCAAAAACCATCTCTGTGCGACTAGGAATACGAGCACCACCGGCGCCGCGACGGCCACCGACCCGGCCAGCAGCACCGGCCAGTTGGTCGGGCCGAGCTGCTCGAGATAGCGCAACGCCAGCGGGGACGTATACGTCTCCTCCCGGTTCAAATAGAGCAAAGGGTCGATGAAGTTCGCCCACGACAGAACGAACGACAGCATTCCGACCGCCACCGTCGTCGCGCGAACGAGCGGCATCGCAACTGCACGCCAGATCCGAAACGGCCCTGCTCCCTCGAGCCTGGCCGCATCAAAGATCTCGGCGGGCACCCGGCCGAACGCGTAAGCGTAGAGCAGGACGTAGAAGGGGCTTCCTCCCATGAGGGCCGGCGCAAGCAGCGGAAACCACGTCCCCACCAAGCCGACGGCTTCGAACAGAGCGAACCGGGGAATCCAAACCGCCGTCACGGGAACCATCAGTAGCAGGAGGACGACGGCAATCAGCATGCCGCGGCGGCGGCCGCGGAGCTGCGCGATCGCAAAGCCGGCCCACGAGGCGGTGAGAACAGAAAGGGGCACCGCCACCGCCGCGACGATCAGCGAGTTCAGCATCGAGCGCCAAAGGGGAGCGAGGGCGAACGCCTCTCTGTATGCATCCGCCGTCACCGGGTCCGGGACGAGCTCGAGGCCGCGAGGCGGCGGAAGCCCGGGAGCGCGTAATGACCCGGCGACCATCACGGCGAGGGGAACGACGAACACGATGGCAAGCCCCGCCGCCGGGAGGTGCCAGGCGCGACGGTTAGTCGTGCGCGCGAACATCGGCGCCAGACTAGCAGCGGCCGCCGCGGGTGACGGCGGGGCTCAGGTTCGCGCGAGCAGCTTCAGGTGCTCGGTGCGATCGGCGTCGGCCGACGTCCGCGCATAGGGCTGGTAACCGCAGAAGGGACAGGCTCCCATGACGATGTCGGCGCGCTCCCCGGCCACCGTCGCCCAAAAGGACTCTCCGAGCGCTTTCTGCGCGAGCACGCGCACCGGGGGAATCATGATCGGCTCCGGAGTGCGGTCCTCTCCGGTCAGCAGGTGATCCGATGCATAACCGATGAGCGCCACGTGCTCGTGGCTGCCGTCCTCCGACGGCTCGAGCCGGACGGCGACGATCTGCGGCACGATCCCTCCTCCTCGGCGGCGGCCCTGGCGACCAGAAGCATACCGACGGCCGGTCCCGGGGCTGCCTTAGGCCACCTTCAGCCTGCCATCACCTAGAGCATCACTTACCGCCCACCAGGGGCTAGGGCTCTGGGGCGAGCCCTCGCCCCAACCGGTCCCTCCGCTATATTTGCCCGTCCATGAGATGGGCGGGGATCTTCCTCATCGCGGCCGGGCTCGCCGCATGTAGCGGCGGCCGTAGCTCCTCCGGTCCGGCACCCAAGACCAGCGGCTTCGCATCGAGCACGGTCACACCGGCGGCGAGCGCGACGACTGCACGGCCGCAAGCGGACACTCCCGGAAACACCCCTGCAGCAACCCCGGCGAAACGGCCCCCGATTGCTCCCTCCCCCTTCGCCGGCAAGGCGCAGGCGATCGACGATCCCGCCGGAGACGTGCTCGGTCCCGATGGAAAGCGGGCGACACGCCGCGTGGCCGGAAGCGACCTCACCCGCGTCGAGATCCGCGACGGAGGTGACGGTCTGCGGATCACCTTCACCGTCTCGGGGGCGATGCCGCGCAAGATCGACGGGGAGACCGACTACAACGCGATCGCCTACCACGTGGTAGGGGGTGACCGCCCGGACCGCTTCTCGCTCGAGCTGGGCGGCGAGGAGTGGGTGGCGACGGTCTACAATTCCGCAACGGGGGCCTCGCGTTCCTACGCCGGGCGGATCAGCGTGGGTACCGACACCGTGAATGCCTTCTTCCGGTACGCCGAGCTGCCGGTTGAGTACGCCAAGCCCTTTCGCTGGAAAGCCGAGACCGAGTACGCCGTCGAAGGGAAAGTGTTCCACGACTACGTCCCGGGTGACGGAAACGACACGGCCCGGTTTCCGGCCTGAGCTTGCGCCGCTGAGACTTCCCCCTGAGGCCTCTACGGTGTAGGCACTGAGTGGAAGGGCTGCCCATGTTCGACACACGGCTTCGCGCTTGCACGCTGGTTCCGGCACTGCTCCTGATGCTGGCCTCGTGCGGAAGCAACGAGAGTGCCGGGCCGGTCACATCTCTCATGCCGACCGAGTCGACGAGCCCGTCGCCGACCCCCTCGCCGACCACGCCGACCTCTGCCGCCGCGGTCGCCTACACCGACGACGGAGACCTCTACCACTACGACGTGCGGACCGACCGCGTCACCCGGCTGACCACCGATGGTGCCAAGCGCTCTGAGGTCTCACCGCGGTTCACCGATGCAGCCACAGTGGCCTTCGCGGCCGGACGGAGCATCATCGAGATCGACGTCGCCGGCAAGGTCGAGCGGGAAATCCACCGGGCCGCCGGTAATGTCCAAGTCCTTGCCTGGAGTCCCGACCGCACGACGCTCGCGTACCTCTACGACCGCGGCGATCAAGGGGTCGCGATGACGCTCCACGTGACGAACCTGGAGACCGACGCCACCGCCGACGTGCGGAACTTCAAGCCGTGGCTTGGGCGCGGCGGGGGCGAAGACGACGAGGTATCGCTGCAATATTCGCCGGACGGCAAGCTGCTGCTGGTGGTGCTCACGCCGCTGGACACCGTGTCCAAGGAGACGCTGTTCGTCATGAAGCCCGATGGCAAGGACGCGGTCCCGCCGCGCTTTGGCACCTTCGGCCGGTGGTCGCTCGACTCTGGAACCGCGTACTACCGCGACTACCAGGCTCCGCGTGCGTGGCACACACTCAACGTTTCCACCGGTGCGGTGGGCGCGCTCGGCATGGCGGCGAACACGCACCGCCCGGCCCTGTCCTGGGACGGCACGATGCTCGCCTACGACGAGAGTGAGCAAGCGGCGATCTTCGTGTTCGACCTTGCCAGCGGCCGCGAGCGAAAGCTGGCCGGCGGCCGGATCGGGCCGATCTGGCTGTCGGCGGATGCCCTGGCCGCGACCGATGTCGGCGACTGCACGCCGGGCACCGACTGTGAAGGGGCCTGGGTCCACAAGCACACCGCGTCGAGAATTGCCGTGGCCGACGGCAAGACGGCCCCGCTGCGGCTCGCCTCGACCGTTTATCAGGTGGACGTGCTGGGCGCCTGACGGTATTCCCGCATTTGCTTGCTGCCGCCCGGGGCCGCGCGGCGTCTCAGGCGTCGGGCGGGCCGGTAGAGTTTACGGCTCGGGCCCGTAGCTCAGTGGTCAGAGCAGGGGACTCATAATCCCTTGGTCCCAGGTTCGAACCCTGGCGGGCCCACGAGAGGTTTTCGAGGTTTTTCGAGGAAGCCGAGAGTCCACAAGCCCGACGGCCGCCGTGTCCGAGTCCACAACACGGCCACAACCGGTTTGAGCTCAAGAGGCGGCCGGCGGGGCGGTTTGGCGAGCCAACCCGCCTCGCCACGTTGGTCGAGAAGGTCTAGAGTTTCGCGTGGGTCGTGAAAAATCCCTGGGGGTGATCCGCATGCGCGAGGTGGTCCGAGAGCAAGTCGTGGTTGAGCGGTCCGCGGCTGAAGCGTGGAAGCATCTCGCTCAGCTCGAGCAGTGGCCAAGCTGGGCGGGGCACATCAAGCGGATGGATCCGACCCCACCGGGAGAATTGACCGCTGAGACGAAGGTCAAGCTGCAGATGCGCGCTGGTCCGCGCAACACGATGGTAGTGACCGACTATGAGCCGCCTCGGAGTTTGGTGTGGGAAGGGCGCTCAATGGGCATGACGACGCGCTTCGAGCACAAGTTCGAAGAACTGGATGGCGGGCGCACGCGCATCTGGTTCCTCGCGTGGGTGAGCGAACCGTTGGCCGGACCCGGTGGATGGATCGGCCGAATGATGAAGCGCGCCCTCGGTGTCGCGCTCCCTAGGTTAAAAGCCGAGATTGAAGCGGGCTGACGTTTGGTCGCGCTTCCAAGGCGCGGCAGCAAAGAAATCGGGTCGGCGCGCGGCGAAGAGGGTGTCCCCTTCGAGCCCTATCGCAGCGGACGGCAAGCTCGTGACAAGGCCAAGTTGCCGAGTGTGGCAGAGATCGCGCGCCGCTTCGGCGACCGAAGCTTCGTCCATCGAAGCGCCGCTCGACGATCTCCGGAACTCCTCGCAGTCTCTGCTGCCCCGGGCCGTCCTCGGACGTAGGGCGGGAGAGTCGGTCGAGGTGCTCGGGAAACCGAAGGGATAGCGCATGATGGTCGAATGGTGGGCCTGGGCGGCATTCGTCGCCTTCATCGTGGCGATGTTGCTGCTGGACCTGCTCGTGCTGCACCGCAACGCCCACGAGGTCTCGATGAAAGAGGCCGCGACCTGGAGCGGCATCTGGATCGCCATGGGCCTGAGCTTTGGCGCGATCATCTGGGCGTGGGGTGGCGGGCAACCGGCCGGCGAGTATCTCGCCGGCTACCTCATCGAGAAGAGCCTCTCGGTGGACAACATCTTTGTGTTCGTGTTGCTGTTCTCTTACTTCAAGGTGCCGGTCCAGTATCAGCACCGTGTGCTGTTCCTCGGGATCGCGAGTGCGCTGATATTCCGCGCGATCTTCATCGCCGGGGGCGCGGCGCTGCTGGAGAACTTCCACTGGATGATCTACGTCTTCGGCGGGTTCCTCGTCCTGACCGGCATCAAGATGGCCCGCCATCAGGATCTGGCGATCCATCCCGAACACAACCCCGTCCTGCGATTGTTGCGCCGCGTCATGCCGATGACGTCGGACTACCGCGGTCAGCGCTTCTTCGTGCGCGAGGGGGGACGCAGACTCGCCACCCCGATGTTGGCGGTGCTCGTCGTGATCGAGACGACCGACATCATCTTCGCGGTCGACTCGATCCCAGCGATCTTCGCGGTCACCCGCGACACGTTCCTCGTGTTCACCTCCAACGCCTTCGCCATCCTCGGGCTGCGCGCCCTCTACTTCCTGCTCGCCGGGATGATGGGCCGATTCCGCTACCTCAAGGTCGGACTCGCGGCGATCCTGGTGTTCGTCGGCGCAAAGATGCTCGTGAGCGACTTCTACAAGGTCCCGATCTGGGCGTCGCTGTCGGTCATCGCGCTCACCCTCGTGGTCGCGATCGCCGCCTCGCTCCTCGCCAAGCCGAAGCCGGTCACGCTCCCGGCCAAGGAGCGCGAGGGAGAGCCCGTGGTCGACGGCCAGAATCCAGGACCGATCGATACGGTCTCCTTCTCTGGGGATGAGATCGAGAGCCGTAGGGACTGAAAGCGGGCCCGTCGGCGGCGTCTATGGGTAACTGGGCCCACGAGAGCACCAAGTTCAAAGTGCCAGAGGTGTTGGAGGTGTGGACTTTGTCAACGAGGCTGTGTACATTGTCCACATGCCGAACGGCAGGAGCTCAAGGTGTGGAGCACTCCCCGGAGTCCCGAGACGATGGCCAAGCGGATCCGCGAATTCGTTCGTAAGTACCCGAAGGGAGGGAAGAGATGACGGCGCGAGAGACCTACGTGTTCCGACTCGTCGTGAACGAGCCGATCAACGACGAGGGCGCGAACCGGCTCTTCGACGCGGGCGCGGATGACGGCTACCCGGAGACTGGTCCGGAAGGACATTCGATCGGGTTCGAGCGACACGCCCTTTCTCTTCGCGAGGCGATCCTTTCGGCGATAAAGGACGTTGGGCGAGCGGGCTTCAAGGTCCTGAGGGTCGAGCCGGACGAGCTTGTGTCAGGCGCCGATATCGCGGAGCGGACCGGCAGGAGCAGGCAGTCGATCTCTGCGCTTATCAACGGCTCGCGCGGGCGGGGAGGCTGGCCTCGGCCGGTAGCGGGGAACGTTCGGAGTCCTCTCTGGCGATGGAGCGACGTTCAGGCGTGGTTCCAAGGCTACGACGGCAGTCAAGAGGTGAACGAAGACGAAGCGGCTCTCATCGCCGCTATCAATGACCTCCTGGCCGCGCGTCACGCTCTTACTCACCTGAAGAAGCGTGACCGGTCGAGCCTGGTTCGCCAGTTGGTCGCCGAAGCCTAGGGTCAGAGATTAGGGTGAGTTCCGCGCAAGGATTTCTTCGCGGCTCCAGTTTCGATACCCTCGAGCAAGCACAGACCGCGCTGGATGAATCGCCGATCATCGAAGACATGCCTTTACTCCCTACTTCTGACGATTGTGCGAGCAGCGCGAGCCGCATAGTCTCTGGGTGAGCGTTGTTCCGCGCGGGCGCTGATGCGACTCTCAATGCGCGATCGAGGAGCAACGCTATGACTACTCGGCCATCGGCCCTCGCCCACACTCGCTCGAGATGGTTTGTACTGCTAGCTGTTAACGTTTCCCTACTTGCGTTTGCTTCTTCTGCGCATGCCAGCAGCACCACCACCCTGGCGAGCGTCAACGCGGCCGGGACCGACAGCGGCAACGCCCAGTCCTTCTCGCCTGTGATCAGCGCCGGCGGGACCATGCTGGCGTTTGGGAGCCTCGCCAGCAACCTCGGCCCGACCGACACCAATGCCACCCAGGACATCTATGTGCGCGATCTCACCACCGGTACAACAACCTTGGCGAGCGTCAACGCGGCCGGGACCGACGGCGGCAACGGCATCTCCTACTCGCCTGTGTTCAGCGCCGACGGGACCATGCTGGCGTTTCAGAGCCTTGCCAGCAACCTCGGAGCGGCCGACACGAACGGCACCTACGACGTGTATGTGCGTGACCTCACTACCGGGACCACGACCCTCGCGAGCGTCAACGCGGCCGGGACCGACGGCGGCGCCGGTCCGTCCTTCTTGCCTGTGATCAGCGCCGACGGGAACACGGTGGCGTTTCTGAGCAATGCCGGCAACCTCGGCCCGACCGACACGCACGGCATCGACGTCTACGTGCGTGACCTCACGACCGGGACCACGACTCTGGCGAGCGTCAACGCGGCCGGGACCGACAGCGGCAACGGCTCCTCCGGCCGGCCGGCAATCAGCGCCGACGGAACCATGCTGGCGTTTCGGAGCGGCGCCAGCGACCTCGGTCCGACCGACGCCAACTTCCGCCACGACGTCTACGTGCGCGACCTCACCAGCGGGACCACAACCATGGCGAGCGTCAACGCCGCCGGGACCGACAGCGGCAACGGCCAGTCCTTCTCGCCTGCAGTCAGTGCAGACGGAAGCACGGTGGCGTATCAGAGCCTTGCAAGCAACCTGGGTCCGACCGACACCAACGGCACCTTCTCCGTCTACGTGCGCAACCTCACCACCGGGACCACGACCGTGGCGAGCGTCAACGGCGGCGGGAGGGACTACGACAGCCCCTCGAGCGACGCCTCCCCGCCTGTCATCAGCACCGACGGAACCACGCTGGCCTTTCATAGCCTTCGCGAGGCCAACGGCTTCTTCCATGACATCTACGTGCTCGACCTCACTACCGGGATAACGACCTTGGCGAGCGTCAACGCAGCCGGGACCGACGGCGGCAACGGCCCGTCCAAGTCGCCTGCAATAAGCGCCGACGGGACCACGGTGGTGTTTCAGAGCGGCGCCAGTGACCTCGGCCCGACCGACACGAACGGATTCGGCAACCCTTGGGACGTCTATGTGCGCGACCTGACTACCAGGACCACGACCCTGGCGAGCGTCAACGCCGCCGGGACCGACGGCGGCAACGGCGGCTCTGTCGCGCCTGCGATCAGCGCCGACGGAGCCACGTTGGCGTTTTATAGTTTCGCTAGCAACCTCGGCCCGACCGACACCAACGGCACCGGGGATATCTACGTGCGCGACCTCGGTGTAGCGAGGACCTTGGTGCAGATCGACATCAAGCCCGGGACGTTCCCCAACGACGTCAAGCCCGGAAGCAAGGGCAAGATGCCCGTCGCCATCCTCACGACCGACAGTTTCGACGCCACGACCGTTGCACCCGGCACGGTGCTCTTCGGGGCAACGGGCACAGAGACCGCGCCGAACAAGTCCTCACTTCAGGATGTGGATGCCGACGGCGACGTTGACATGGTCCTCCAATTCGAGATCAAGTACACCGGCATCGCCTGTGGAGATACTTCAGCCTCTCTCACCGGGGAAACCTTGGGCGGGGCGGCGATTAAGGGATCCGATTCCGTCAAGACCGTGAGCTGCCGCTGACCACCCAACCCTCGGCACGGAATCTCACGGCGTACGCCTAGACGGCCCGTTGGCACCTAACGCCGGATCAGGTGCCGGGAGATCGCGAGCCGAGCACGCAGAACTCGTTGCCTTCTGGGTCGGCGAGAACGACCCAGGGCTGGTCGCCTTGCCCTACGTCAACGCGGGATGCGCCGAGTGCCAGGAGTCGCTCCACCTCCGCGTCTTGGTCCTCGGGCCGGAAGTCCAAGTGGAGCCGATTCTTGATCGTCTTGCCTTCGGGCACTGGAACGAAGAGAAGGCCCGGGAGCCGGTCGGGAGCCGGTCGGATCTCGTACTCATCGGAGTCCTCGTTCAAGACGGCCCATCCGAGCGCCTCGCGCCACCAACTGCCCAATGCACCAGAATCACGAGCATCGACGACCGTCTGCTCCCACTCAAGGCTCACGGACCGATCGTAAGACAGGGCCGAGCCGGCCGTCCATTCGCTAGGTCGTCGCGCACGCGCTCGTCCGGCACTTGACAGCGGATGTCTGGTGTACGTACACTTTGGACGGTTCTAGGGATGCCTGAGGGGCGTACAGGGAGGATTTTGATGGCGACCGCTGAACGAGAGCTCAAGACGAAGCGCATCCCCCTAAGGGTGAGCGAGCGCCAGCGCGCGTTGATCGCACGCGCCGCTGAGGTCGTCCACAAGGACGTGAGTGCATTCGTTCTTGAGTCGGCCTTCCACAACGCCGAGCAGGTGCTGGCTGACAGAACCTGGTTCCAGCTCGGCGACGACGCCCGGGATCGATTCCTGGAACTGCTAGCGCGACCGGCGACGCCCATGAGCGCCAAGCCAGGATTGGAGTCGCTGCTCATGAAACCATCAGTGCTGGAGCAAGATCCGTCGGAATCCTGAGTTCTTGGTGCTCGGGCAACCTGGCCCCTTATCGGCCTACCATGACCTAGACGACTTTTCTTGTGGCGAGCCCGAGCTTGAGACCTGGCTGAAGCGTTTCGCGCTCCCCAACCAAGTTGCCGGCTCCTCGCGGACCTTCGTCGTTGCCGTGGAGGCGGACGTCGTCGCCTATTACGCGCTAGCCGCCGGCTCCGTTGAGTTCGAGAACGCGCCCGATCGTGTCAAGAAGGGGCTCGGTCAGTATCCGATCCCCGTCGTTCTCCTGGCGCGCCTGGCAGTTCGGACCGACCACCAAGCTCAAGGACTGGGAAGGGCATTGCTGAAGGACGCCATGATTCGAACCGCAACCATCGCCGAGTCGGTTGGCGTACGCGCCCTCCTCGTCCACGCCATGCACGAGAGAGCCGCCGAGTTCTACGGGAAGTTTGGCTTCGAACCCTCACCCACCGATCCCCAGCACTTGATGCTGCTCATGAAGGACCTACTGAGCTACCTAAGGACCGCGGGGTATGTCGCCTAGCGATCGGTCATGGGGAATCCACGTCGTCTGCTTCGACCCCGCGTGCCCGCTCCTCCAAGCACGATTTCCCCTGGAGGGTGTCCGCTGCATTGACCAGCGCAAAGCTCCGGCGGCCACCGCGCGTCTCACCGGCGGACGCCTCACGTACAGATCCTGATTGCCCAGAACCGTGCGCCTGAACACGATCTGGCTGTAGTCGGGAGACCAATCCGGGTAGTAGTCCGAAACGGAGTTCGTCGTCAGCCGGACCTGCGTTCCGTCGGTCCGGCGAATATAGATCTCGAACGCCTGGCCCGGCGCCGGGCGACGAGCGAAAACGATTCGACCGTTCTCCGATGATGACTTGCCGGCCTGAGCCATTCCCGCGGCCCCGACGATCAACACGATCGCTGCGTAGACCACCACGACGGCGCTACGTGTTGTTCGAATCTTGATCATGACCCCATTCCCCTCTCATCGCTGATGCTTTCGCATCTCTCCCCTTCCTGGGTACGACCCTTGCTGCTTGCGACTGTACGGCCGGGCCAGGGACGAATCATCGGGGAGCTCCCTCAACGTGAAAATCGATGCGGGTGGCCCCAACCGACCTGATTCTCTACGCTCGGGGCGTTCGACCCGGAGCGCTCGGGCCGGGACGCCGAGACTGCGCTGTTGGGCCACTCCGGGGATGCTCGGCTCTTCCTGCCGGTGGCGCAGGTCAACCTAGCAAGCGACAGAAGCGTCGGGGCAACCGGGCCCACATCGCTTTGACCTGCAGAGTTACACTCTAGGCACGTCTCATCTCGTCGTCAGTTCCTTCAGGCCCCGTAGCAAATTCTGCATCTGCTGCTCCAACTTGGCGATTCTTCGTTCCAGCCCCCGGTCGCGCCGGCCGTTGGCCGTTTTGCTTCTGCCCATCGCCTTGGCGCGTCTTAGCGTGGCTTGCGATTTCACGCCATGAATCGCCGTGCGGTGCCGACCCAGCCCCATGGCATGAGCAGCTTTGAACCCGCAAGTGGGGCAGACGAACTTGTTGGAACGGCGAGGGGTTGCGGACCTCGGACTTGCGCTTTTGTGTCGTCGCTTGTTTGGCATGCGGACATGCTACCAATCTCGAAGGTCGCGGCGTGCTGGACCGACTGCGCGACCTCGTCCACCGTTGTCTGCCGACTCATCGAGGTCACCCTACTCCCATACCTCGCGGCGTCCGTCGCTCCACTCGACGTGAGGTCCTGCGAAGGAGCGTCCCGCGGCGGCCGCTCGGACCACTACTTCCACCAGAGATGATCACCGGCGTAGGGTGTAACGGTCCCAAATCGCAGATCACAGGGGGAATCGTCGAGTGGATTTCCGGATTCTCGGCCCGGTTGAGGTTTCCAAGGACGGCCGGTCGGTTGACCTCGGAGGGCCGCTCGAGCGGGCAATCTTGGCCCGGTTGCTTGTTGACGCCGGACGGGTCGTGTCGGTCGATCGCCTAATCGAGGACCTTTGGGAGGGCGAGCCGCCGGGTTCGGCCAACGTGTCGATCCGGCGCCGCGTCTCCAAGCTCCGCAAGGCGCTTTCTGCGGCCGGCGCCGCTTCGACCATCACCACGAGGCAACCCGGATACCTAATCTCGATGGGGTCTTCGGATTCGCTCGACGCCTCACGCTTCACAAAGCTCATCGCCGCGGGGCGCGCAGCGCTGCAAGCCGGCGACTCCTCGAGTGCGATGCGCGACATCGAAGAGGCTCTCTCTTTGTGGCGCGGGCCGCCACTCACAGGGATCGGCGACGCGCCGTTCGCGCGGGTCGAGGCCGCGCGGCTCGAAGAAACGCGGCTGGAGGCGCAGATTCTCGCTCAGTCCCCGGACCTGTCGCTTCGAGCCACACCTCGTCTTCCGGAAACTCCAGCGCTCCCCACGGGCGTGGTGACGTTTTTGCTCAGCGACATCGAGGGTTCAACCGAGCTTTGGGAGACGCATCCGGTGGCCATGGCCGACGTTCTTGAGCGACACGACCGGATCATCGCGCACGTGATCGGGGAACGCGGGGGTCATCTCATCAAGTCGAAGGGCGAGGGGGACGCGACCCTTTCGGTGTTTCGGCGCGCAACCGACGCGGTCGCTGCCGCGCTCGATCTCGGACACGCGCTCTCAGGAGAGCCGTGGCGAGACGACATCGAGCTGCGCGTTCGGATGGCGATCCACACCGGCGAGGCGCACGAGCGCGACGGCGACTACTTCGGACCGGCGGTCAATCGCGCCGCACGCGTGCGCTCTCTTGCGCGTGGGGGGCAGTTCCTTCTGTCGCAAGTCGCCGCCGAGCTGGTGCGCGACAACGTGCCGGCAGGCGCCGCCCTCGCAGACCTAGGTGAGCGTACGTTGCGCGGCCTTGCCCGCGCAGAGCACGTCTTCGAGCTGGTGCCCGCGGGATCCGAATCCACGGAGCTCCCGGCCGTGCGGGTTCCTCCTTCGCGGCCGCCGCTTCCGGAAGCAGTTGTTGCCGCGCCCGACGGTGAGTTCGTCGGCCGTGAACTCGAGCTGGAACGGCTTGGTGCGTTGCTCAAGCAGGTTGCCGCCGGCGGGCTTCGTGCCGTTTTCACCGCGGGCGAACCGGGCATCGGTAAGACGCGTCTCTGCTCTGAGTTCGCACGCATCGCGTACGAGGAAGGCGCGGTCGTGCTCTACGGCCGGTCCGACGAAGAGCCGCTCGTGCCGTACCAGCCGTTCGTCGAGGCGATCCGCCGCTGGGCTGCCGCTTTGTCGCCTGAAGCGAGGGCCGGCGTACCCCACGCCGAATACCTGGCGCCCCTCGTCACGGAGTTCGCGGCTTCTGCCCGACCGGCACACGTTGAGGAACCGGAGGCTGCACGTTACCGGTTCTTCGAGGCCATTGCCTCCGCACTCGAACACGCAACGATTGCGGGGCCGGTCCTGATCGTGCTCGACGACCTTCACTGGGCGGACCGTCCGACCCTTCAACTACTCCAGCATGTTCTGCGAACACGAGGTGCGTCGCCGATCCTCGTGCTCGGCACGTACCGCGAGTCGGAGCTCGCGCGCACAAGACCGCTCGCCGAAGCGATGGCCGACTTCCGGCGCGAGCGTGCATTCGAGCGGATCGCGCTGTCGGGCCTGGACGAAGAAGAGATCTTCGCACTCCTGGAACGAACAGCCGAACACGACATGGGAGGAACCGGCCGCGCACTCGCGCGCGCCTTGAGTCAGACGACGGAAGGCAATCCCTTCTTCATCGAGCAAATCCTCGGCAACCTCGTCGACACCGGGCGACTGGTGCTACGGGACGGGCGGTGGGTGCTCGATGCGCGTGTCGAGGACCTCGGGATCCCGGAGGGTGTCGTCGAGGCAATCGGCCGGCGCCTGTCGCGTCTCTCGGATGCATGCAACAAATCTCTTGCGGCCGCGTCGGTGCTCGGACGTGACTTCGACGTCGACATCCTGACGCGCGTCCTCGAGCGCGATCCGGATGAGGTGCTGGCCGCGATCGAGGAGGCGTTGCGTGTAGGCCTCGTTCGCGAGCTGCCGGCGCGCGGGCGTGCCGCGTGCACGTTCTCCCACGCGCTCGTACAGCAAGCGCTCTACGAAGAGCTTTCGCTCGCACGCAAACAACGCCTGCATCTGAAGGCGGCGGCAGCGATTGAAACCGCGCACGCTGCCGATATCGAACCGCACGTTACCGCGCTCGCACGGCACCTCCGCGCCGCCGGCGCCGCGGCCGACCCCGACAAGGCGATCGAGTACTCGGTTCGCGCGATGGACGCCGCCCGCCGCGTGTTCGCGTTCGAGGAAGGGATCGGACACGGGGAGTCCGCGTTGGAGCTCATGGAAGAGCAAGGGATGGAAGGCGAGCAGCGCGCGCGGCTTCACGAGCGGCTCGGCGACATGTACTACGTCGCCGGCGCGGGGTACGAGCGGAGCTTCGCGCATTTCGAGACCGCGCTCCGGGCGTCCGAGACGCTCGGGGAGGAGACGAGAGTCGCGGTCGTGCACATCAAGCTCGGACGGGGACTAGCGACCTACGCCGACACATTGGATACCGACAAGGCACTCGAGCACCTCCGGGCGGCCGAGCAGATCTTGGGCCCGACACCCAACCCGCGACTCGCCGGGCCACTCGCCCTCGGCCTCGCGGCTGCCTCGCTCTGGCACCTCGATGTCGCGGCCGGGTCCGCGGCGGCGCGCCGCGCGATGGAGATTGGGCAGGAGCAAGGTAGCGAGTCGATCTGGGCGACGGGGGCGGCGTTCGAAGGATGGGCCCTCGGAGCCTTGGGCCGTTTCGACGACGCAGCGGAGCTGCTCGAGAGCGCATGGACGGTCGCAGACCGGCTCGACAACGTGCTCGCGGCGTTCGCGTCGTCGTGGATCAGATTTGTCGGCTACCAGCGGGACCCGAGCGAGATGGCGCGCATCGGGATGCGCGAGCTGAGCAAACCGCGCCAGGCGCAGGCGATCAACGCGCGCAGGAGCCTGCTGGTGGTCACCTGCGGGGCTCTCGCCTGCGCCGGGAACATGAACGAGGCGCGCTCCCTCCTCGAGAACGTTCCGACGACTGGAATGGGCCACGGCGTGCGATATTTCGCGGAGTCGTTCGAGGTGGCGGAGCGCCGTATCCAGGAAGACGTCGCGCTGTTTCGGGCGCAGGGCAACAGGTTCGTCGAGGGACCGATGCTCACCTCAGTGCTCGGGTCGGTGCAATGGGCTCGAGGAGCGACCGAGCGCGCCCGAAGCACCTTCGAGGCAGGACTCGATATCGCGGGAGGCCAGAGCTTGTTCGACGAGTACGAATCTCTGGCGCGATTGGCGATCCTGGAGGCCGGAGAGAGCCGCGCCGGCGTAGCAGCGAAACACATCTCCCGCTGTGAGGAGATCCTCGCGCAAGGGAACGGCTGGCGAGGCTATCTCGGCTTCCTTGCGATGGCGAAGGGTGCGGCGGCGGTTGCCGGCGGACGACTCGGCGAAGGGGAAGGTCTGTTCGTCGCGGCGATCGAGATCTTCAAACAGTACGGTCTGCCGTTCGAGGAAGCCGAGACGTTGCAGATGTGGGGACACGCTCTTGTCGTCGGGGATCCACAGCGCGCGATCGAGAAGTTCGATGCGGCGCTTGAGATATACACCAGCCGCAGTATTGGGCAAGCGTGGATCGACCGGGCCCTCGCCGACCACAGCCGCGCGACCTAGTCATGGAAGAGTTCTGCTAAGAGAGGCGTTCGATCCCACGAGTCTTGCCAACCGCGCCGCGGCCGTCTGGTGACCCCGATGGCGCGTGTTCGACGCGATCTACCATCTGGAACCGTCACGTTTCTCTTTACCGATATCGAGGGCTCGACCAAGCTCCTGCACGAACTGGGAGCCCAGGCATATGCGGAGGCGCAGGCCGAGCACCGCAGGATTCTGAGGGACTCTTTCGCCCGCCACGGCGGCGTCGAGGTCGACACCCAAGGCGATGCGTTCTTCTATGCGTTCCCGACCGGGCCGGGGGCCATCGAAGCAGCCCGCGAGGGACGAGACGCACTTTCCTCGGGACCCATCAGGGTGCGTATGGGGATCCACACCGGGACGCCTCATCTGACCGGCGAGGGCTACGTCGGCCGCGACGTGAACATGGGGGCTCGCATTGCGGCGGCCGGACACGGCGGCCAGGTGCTGATTTCGCTTGAGACGCGCGCGTTCGCCGACACCGACGTGATGGATCTTGGCGAGCATCGTCTCAAAGACTTCGACGAACCGGTCTGGATCTTCCAGCTTGGGAAGGAGAGGCACCCACCGCTCAAGACGATCTCGAACACGAACCTGCCGCACCCTGCCAGCTCCTTCGTTGGGCGGGAGCGGGAACTCTCCGGAATCGTCTCGCGGCTGCGAGACGGCGCGCGCCTGCTCACCCTGACGGGCTCAGGCGGCTCGGGCAAGACGCGGCTGGCGATCGAGGCGGCGGCCGAGCTGGTGCCCAACCATCGCAACGGCGTGTTCTGGGTCGGGCTCGCAACGCTCAGAGACCCGGAACTCGTCATCGACACGATCGCGCAGACGCTCGACGCCAAGGACGGCCTGGCCGCCTACCTCGGAGAACGAGAGATGCTCTTGCTTCTCGACAACTTCGAGCAGGTCGTCGACGCGGGACCCGAGCTATCGGCGCTGCTCGCTGCTTGCCCCAACCTGCGCCTGCTCGTCACCAGCCGCGAGCTACTGCGCGTGCAGGGCGAGGTCGAGTACGCCGTGCCACCCCTCGCCCAGGCCGAGTCGGTGGAGCTGTTCTGCACCCGCTCCGGACTGGAAGCCACCGAGACCGTCGCCGAGCTTTGCCGCCGCCTCGACAACTTACCGCTCGCGGTCGAGCTGGCCGCCGCTCGCACCAGCGTCCTTTCGCCTGCGCAGATCCTGGAACGCCTTTCGCAGCGTCTGGACTTGTTCAAAGGAGGCCGCGACGCCGATCCGCGGCAGGCAACGCTGCGGGCGACGATCGCGTGGAGCTACGAGCTGCTGACGCCCGAGGAGCAGCGCCTGTTCGCCCGCCTCGTCGTCTTCGCCGGGTGCACGTTCGGATCGGCTGAAGAGGTGGCCGAGGCGGACCTGGACACCCTCCAGTCACTCGTCGACAAGAGCCTCGTCCGCCACACCGAGGAACGGTTCTGGATGCTGGAGACGATCCGCGAGTACGCGGCCGAGCGGCTCCAGGACTCGGGCGAGGCCGACGAGATGCGACGCCGCCACGCGGAGCACTTCCTCGCACTCGCGGAGAAGACGGGACCGCACCTTCTCGAAGAGTCCAGGGAGTGGCTCGATCCGCTGGAGCGTGAGCACGACAACCTTCGTGCCGCTCTCGATGTCCTCGAAGCCGTGGGGGAGAGTCAGCGTGTGTTGCGCTTGGCCGGAGCCCTGTCGGGGTTCTGGGAGTTGAGAGGTCACCTGACGGAGGGCCGGCGTCGTATCGAGAGCGCGCTGCGCGCCGACGAGCGGCCGACGGCGGCTCGCGCGAAGGCTCTCAACGGAGCAGCAGCCTTGGCGGTTGCGGTTGGAGATGTTGCAACGGGGAGGCGTCGGGCCGAGGAGGGGCTCGCGCTGCATCGCACGCTTGGAGACACGTCGGGCACCGCCACCTCCTTGTGGATGCTCGGATTTGCCCTCGGCGACGCCGGCGATTGGGAGCGCGCCCTGCCTCTTCTCGCGGAGAGCGTCCGGCTCTTCCGCGACCTCGGCGACCAGCACGCTACTCTGTGGGCAATTCGAAGCCTTGCGTGGACCTACCTCAACCTCGGCGACCGCCAACATGCCCGCGCACTGTACGAGGACGGCCTCCGCCGGGCGCGTGTGCTTCGGAACGAGAGCGCCGAGGCGACGTTGCTCGGCGCGCTGGCGGTGCTCGCCGTAGACGATGGTCGGGTCGATGACGCCCTGTCGATGCTCAAGGAGAACCTTCCGATCTGCCGCGACCTCGGCAATTCATTCGAACTCGCGACGAACCTCTGTCGCATCAGCCGCGCCCTCGGCGCCGCAGGGGAGGCAGGTACGGCCACTCGTCTCCTCTCGTGCTCGGAGGCTCTGTTCGAGGAGGTCGGCGCCAACGTCCCCTGGGTCGCGCGGATGAACGAAAAGACGCTCACCACGATCCGCGCGCAACTCGACGATGCTGCCTTTGCCGAAGCATCGGAGCAGGGCCGGGCGATGACGCTCGACCAGGCCTGCACGCTCGCCCTCGATTCCCTACCCTGAGCGCGCCGCGTCGCCGCCGCCGACCTACACGCAGAGACTCGTCGGTGTCGTCACAGACGCTTGGGTCGAGTTGGCGCTTCGCCAACTGTTCTTCGTGGCCTGTACGACGTAATGGTAGGTGGTGGAAAAGAGCACCGTCGCATCCGTGTACGTCGTCGTGGTGCGGCCGACGACGGTGCCGATCGAGGTGTAGGGACCGCCGCTCGTCGGCGATCGGAAGATCTCATACCCGTCGGCGAAGGCCGAGCCGGTCGCGCTCCAGGACAGGTCGACGCGCGTCAGGACGAGGACCTCACAGGTGCCGTTGGCAGCCGCGAGTCCGGTCGCAGATTCAAGAGTTGCGCTCGATACAGTCATCGACGGCGGCGATGGCGGCGACGTCCACGTGCCGACAGCCGTTCCGGTCATGTGGAACCAAACCAGAAGCGCGAGAACGAGGGTCGATCTGAGGTCGGGGCGCACCGCCCGTTCATGCACAGGTGCCGACCTCCAACTCGCGGCGCGGGCGCCAGATGTCCATGAGCCACACGAGCGCGAGGATCGCCGGTACGGCTGCCAGGCTGAGCCGCTGCACGACGGGCTGGCGGAACCAACGGATCGCCGTTCCAAGGTGTGGGACAACGGCCCGGACCTTCCACGCGGTCGGGTCCGCCACGCGGGACACCCAGGGGTCGGGAGCCTCGTTGGCGTCACCCTTCGTGCGGATCACCGGGTTCGCACCGGGCGTTATGACCTCCACCACGCGGTGGGTCACCACGCGATGGTCTTCCACCGGGATTTGGTAGGTGATGATCTGACCGACGCGCACGTCTCTCGACCGCTGCGGGGTGACGATGATCACCGAGCCCGCCGGGATCGCGGGGTCCATGCTTCCCGTCAAAACAGTGAGTGTGCCGTATGCACCCGTCCGCGGACCGATACCGAGAGCGATGAGGACCAGAACGCTCGTGGCCAGCAGGCCGCCGACGATTACCCCGACGCAACCTCTGACGATCTTCAGGGTCTTCATCTCGATCGCTCCCTGGCCTTCAGCGGGGCCGCGCCTTCTCGCGCAGCCCCGCCAATGGTCGCTGCCGGACTACTTGTTCTTGTTACTTGTTGGTGGCGGCACGCTGGGTGCCGGTGAAGCTGTACTGGATCGTGGATGTCAGTCCCTGCAGAGTGTTTCCTGCCGTGCTCGGCAAGGTCAGGGTCAGTCGCAAGTTGTTAGTCACGCCGGCGGTCGTCACCGTGAGGTTGGACATAGCGATGGTTGATCCGATGACCGCCCTCGAAGCGATAACCGACGAGGTCGTGCCCGCGCAGGTGTAGGTGAAGGCTGGGCTCACGCCGGCCTCTACCCAAGGGATCGAGCACCGATCGATAACCATTTGCAGGCCGGTCGTCGCGTCGGAGTCGAGCAGGGAAGTCGTCGTGGCGGTCGAGGTCAAGGTGACCGACGCGAGGTCTTGCGACCCGGAGTTGATGAGGTCGAAGCTGCGCTGCATCGTGTCACCCGGGACGACGCCGCTGGCGTTGACCGTCAGGCGGTTGGTCGATGCGCCGGTGGCCCCGAGAGCGATCGTCACGGTGCCCGAGGCGACCGTCTGTGACGCCGAGGTGGTGCTCGTGAACGTGGCGAAGGTGCCCAGGCCGGCGATTCCGGCTGCGGCGCCGAGCACCGAGAGAGAAAGCAGCACCTTGCGTGCCGTCGAGCGAGGAGAACGAACTGCCATGGACCGACCCCTTTCGGACGATGAACCCGACTTGGTGGAAGGCGCTTCACCGATATCGCGTGCGCGGCCAGGGCGCGGCTGCCCACTCGCTTCGATCCCTACGTAATTCGGCTGGGCTCAACGCTGAATCCATAGTCAGCCCGGCTCATCGGAGCAGTACGCAATGACTAGTTACTAGTGATGGATCGGCGCCGCACGCCGGATTCGTTCGCAGAACGCAAGCACGAGGCCGGTCGATCGGCACCGGTATGATCTCTTGCCGACGCTGAGAGGAGACCGCGATGACGAAGCTTCGAATTCTGGCGCTTGCAACGGGGATCGGAACCGGCTTCCTGGGTGCCTGGGCATTCTTCGCGCCGGACTCGTTCTACGACTTCGCAAGTTACGCACCCTATTCCAAGCATTTCATCCACGATGCAGGGTCGTTCATGCTCGGGCTCGGCGCCGTGCTCGTGCTCGCGGCGTACTCGAACAGCGTCTTGCTCGTTGCGCTCGGCGGCAACGCCGTGGGTGCCTGGTTCCATTTTTTCTCTCACGTGGCAGATCGCTCGCTGAGCGCGAATGGTTCGCGCGACATGGTTCTGATCGGGATCTTCGCCGTTGTACTCAGCGCCGGCGCGCTCGCAGCTCGCAAAGGAAACACCTGAACAGCGGTGAGCCTCACCGGCCGGCGCGGAGGGAGCGCCAGATGGTCTCGCCCAGGAGGGGGCTCGCCTCGGACGGCGACGTGTCGGCAACGCCGCGGAGCCAGCGGCCGACATGCTCGAGCATCGGCCCGAAGATGACGGCGTGATATAGGTCCATCGGTAGCACCCTGATCGTCCCCCGCCCGGCTTGAGCCTCGAGCCAGGTCCAAATCGTTTGCTGGCCGGCGCCGAACTCCTCGCGCAGCTCCTCCCGCGCGACGGCGCGGATTTGCAAGCTTTCCGGCAGGAAGAACATGAACCGGATGAGTCCCGGCTCCTCCTCGACCCAGCGAAGGTACGACACGACCAGCTCGCGTACGACGATGCGGGGGGTCCGGTCCGGACGGATGACCTTCTCCGAGATCGACCACCATCGCTGGAGATACTCGCGGTGAAGCGCGACGGCCAGCTCCTCCTTGCTGCCGAAGTGGTGGTAGATGCTCCCGATGCTCACCCCCGACGCGCTGCGGATGTCGTCCATCGTCGATGCCGTGTAACCGCGGTCCACGAAACAAGCCAGAGCCGCCCGCAGGATCTGGACGCGCCGCAACTCCGTCCGCGCAGCGCGGTTCGGCGCCGTCGCCGGGCGCGGCCGGCGTGCTTCGGAACGACCCGACGTCATGCTCTATCGCCTGCGCGAGCGCAAGCGCCCGGCCGCGATGCCGGCCACTGCCAATGCGGCGAGCCCAACGGGGGCGGTGTCCGGCACGCCCGTGGACGGGAGCGGGTCTCGCGATGCGCTCCGCTTGCGGCCGCGAACCACCGGTTTGCCGGGTTCCTTTTCCGGAAGGGACCGCGTGAAGTACACGCGAAGGAATCGAAGATTGGCCGCGGAAGTCTCGATGCGTGTCCAGGCGACGGCCAGCGTGTTGTCGGGAGCAAACCCGAGGCCGACAAACTCCGCCGGCGGTTCCGGCCTGGATGCGTCGGCGTCCACCGGCCGGGAATCGACCGGGGTGAGGACGGGCAGGCTCCCGGGCGTGAACACCGATGCGTAAACCTGCCACGGCTGGTTCTCGTTCTCCCGGTGGTGAATGCCCAATCCGAGCTCGCCGCGCGAGGAGACATCCAGCCATCCCCACCGGTAGCGGCCTGTGCGGGGCGTGATGTCCTGCCGCGCCCACGTCCTGCCGTGGTCGGAGGAGCGATAGAGCATCAATCGGTTGGTGAGGATCTGAAACGTGTCTCCCTCGCGCCGCACATCGTCGGCATCGTTGTAGAGCACCCAGACGTCGCCGTCGGGCCCTACCGCAGCCAGCGGCCAGTCGTAGGTCTCAGCGTCGGCGTTGTAGTCGCCGATGCGATACCGCGAATACGTCTCTCCGTCGTCCTCGGAGACGTATGCCCAAAGGGTTCCGCGTCCCTGCGGCGTTTCTATTGGGGATTCCGCTCCGCCGTCGTTCGTGCACACCACATAGACCAACCGGGACCCGGGCCGTTTGTCGGCGGCCGGGCGGCATCCGCCGGATCCTCGAAGGGACCGGCCGACCACGTCGAACGTCTGGGCGCCATTGGTCGAATGGTAGATCGAGAAACGCCCCGGACCGTAGGCATCCCCACCGTCGCGGCCGAGTTGGTTGAGGGTGGGGTCGCCGGCGTTGACGGTGTAGAAAACCTTTCCGTCTCCGTGGGCCGCGAGCCACGGCCGGTCCTCGATCGGCTGACCCGTCGGAAGGAACGGGCGGTGAAAGTCCATCGCGAACTCGCCCAGTCCCGAGACCGTCCAGCGGCTGATCGTCGAATCCGCATACGTTTGGTCGACGAAGTACAGGTGCCCCGCGTCGTCGAGAGCAAAGTCCCCTTCATACCCCCACTCGTGGTTCTCGGCGTCGAGCGGCAGCCCGGGGACGTTTCCAAAGGAGCGGCCGCCGTCCGACGACACCCAGAGATAGGACATGCTCCGGCTCATCGTGGGAGAGCGCTCGTCCGGCGCAAGGACGAGCTGCGAGCGCTCCTTGCGCGCCGTCACGAAGATGTTTCCGTGACGATCGACGAGCAGGAGAGGCTCCCAGGCGCTGCTGAGCTCGGGGGAAACCAGCACCGGCGGGCCGAAACGAAGCGGACGTCCTGCGGGCGCCCCCTCCCCGCCGGGTGCGGCCCCGAATGCGACGGCACACATCGCAGCGACGGCTGCGGCGAGTCGCCTGCCACTGCTTCGATCCTGGATGGCCGTCGTGATCCCCCGTCGTTCCCGGCCGGTACGAGCCTCCGGAGCCTGCGAAACATCATTCTAGAACATGATTCTAGTTG
>JBKKBZ010000025.1:0-16744 GCA_046713235.1 Actinomycetota bacterium
CTCTCGGCGGGTTCGTGGGTGGTGAAGAGGAAGCTTACGGCCAGCGCGGAACAGACGCCGAAGCCGGTCCCGCGGCAACAATCACGAGGAGCGCGATCGTGCTGAGCATGGTAAGAAGCGTGCGGATCTTCTTCATGATTTGCCCTTTCTGCCTCCGCCGCCCGGCTTCGGCGGCTCAATGCTGTTGACGATGGAGGTATCGGAAGGGGGGGCACGCTTGCCACATGACACTCAAGCCCTTTTTTCGGTAGTCACATAGAACTATCCAACCGTTTGCGATTCATCGGGCGGGTGTCGCGAGCGTCTCAGACGAGGCCTTGCTTGGCGGCCCAGGCCGCAAGCCCCGCCCGGCCGCCGAGCCCGAGCTTGCGCAAGGCGTGGCTGATGTGGTCTTGCACGGTGCGCTCAGAGAGAAACAGGCGCGCCGCAATCTCGGCGTTCGACCCCCCGGCAGCGACCAAGGTTGCGACCTCCTCCTCGCGAACCGAAAGTCCGCCGGGTGCGGTGTTCGCCCCCTTCTTCGGCCGTCCGGCCCGCGGCCTGATCCCGATCGCTCGCAAGGCGGCCTCCGTCCGTCCCTGCTCGAGACGAGATCCTGCCTGCGTTGCGAGATCGAGAGCAGCTCGCAGCAGGCTTTCGGCACTGGCGCGATCGGACCCCCCAATCCGCTGCCCGGCCGAACGCAGGCAGCGCGCGCGATCGGATAGGTTCGGTAGGGAGGCGAACCGGTCGGCCGCCTGCTGAAATGTCGCAGCGGCCTCCACCAGGTCCGGCTGCGCGAGTGCGGAGATCTCCAGAGCCATGCCTTCGAAGTAGGCGCTCGGGTAACGCTGGATGCCACCCCAGAGTTCCTCGAGGGTCTTTAGCGCACGATCGGTCTCCCCGGCGGCAAGGGCCAGCCTCGCCAGAAGAGCCGCAGCGACGAGGTATTCGTCGCCGGATCCGTCCCGGCTGTAGGCAAAAAGGGCTTCGGCCAGTCCCAGACCCGACGCGTCTCCCTCCTCGACGCGGACGAGAAGATCCGCGACGAGCGCCCAGCTGATCTCGTCGTCGATCTGGCCGGGGTCGAGCAAGTCCGACGCCTCGGGGTCTCCCACCTCTTCCCATCGGCGCCTGACCGTCGCCAGCGCCCGGTCCCGCTCGCCCACCTGCAGGGAAGACCAAGCCTGAAGAACCCGCGTGAAACCGCGCCAATGAGCCCATCCGGCCTCGCGTCGCCCGACTATTCGCGCCGCCTCCCCCGGCCGACCCATCCGCCAGTACGTCATTGCCCGGGTAAGCTCGATTATTGCCACGCCGCTGCTTCCGAAGGACCGCTCCAACCGCTGCCGGGCGACGTCGAGCATCTCGAGCGCGGCCTCGCACTCGCCGTGCTGCCACAGGATCACCGCATAGTTGTTGTGTGTGCGCCCGATCGTCTCGGGCCGCTCGGAGAGGAGCGCTTCCCTGCACGCCGTCCCACCGAGGGATACGGCTTCTTCCACCAGGCACCGGTCGTCGGCCGCCCAGGCAAGAAGATCGAAACATTCCGCGCGCACCGCATGGTCCCCAGCCGCTTCTGCAATCGCGGCGGCCTCACGCAACAATGACTCCCCCTCGGTGAACCGGCGCTGCGCCATGAGCACGCTGCCCTTCTGTGCCAGCAGTCGTGCGCGGTCGCCGGGTTCTTCTGCCTCCGGAACAAGAAGTAGCGCTTCGTCGAGGACGGACTCCGGGTTCTCCTCGGTACGGGCGACGCGGCGAACCCATGCCGCCCGGCCGAGAGCACGCGCCGCCTCGACTCGACGGCCTTCCGCCAAGAAACCCTCGGCGGCGCGGCGCAACAGAGGCTCCACGTCCCCAGTGGTCTGCTCGCGGATCTGCACTTCGGCGAGGCCGAGGAGCGCCTCCGGCGGTGGTGTCCCCTCGGCGCAGGCGACGGCAAGCTCGAAGGCGGCGACGGCGTCGTGCGGCGCGGCGAGAGCCAGAGCGCGCTCACCGGCCTGAAGAGCGAAGATCTTTGCTCGCTCGCGGTCGCGCGCTTCGTACCAATGCCGCGCCAAGCTCTTGGCGTGCGGCCCCAGATCGGTCGCGTACTCGGCTTCGATCGCCGTCGCGATCCGGCGATGCAACTCCTCGGCTTCCACCGACACGATGTCGGACATCACCGCTTCGCGAACCAAAGCGTGTCGAAAGGCGAGCCGGCCCTCCTCATCGCCGAGCAGTCCGACATGCGCCGCGGACGTCAGAGATCGCGCGATGTCCGGCCGTGAGAGGTCCAGCCCTCGCGCAAGTACACGGGGATCGATCGCGCCGGGCATCAGGGACGCCGCGGCAAGCACGCGCCGCGCCGTCTCATCGAGCCGCTGCCGGCGCGCGAGCACGGCCCGCGAGATCGAGCCGGGGACGACGGTGAGGCCGCCGGCGGACTCCCGTGTGGACGCGAGTTCCTCGATGAAGAAGGGAATGCCCTCGCCGAGGGCCGCAATGCGTTCGAGATCCGCCGGGGCGACCTCTTCCCCTGCGATTGCTCCGACGAGTGCAACCGCAGCGTCGTGCGATAACGGCCTGAGAGAGATCTCCCGGGCCAGACGCTCGCGCGTGATCACCTCGAGAAATCGTTCGAGCGTGTCGTTGCCGGCAATCGCCTCGGGGCGAAACGTGCCGACGATGACGTGGCCGTCGTCGGGCGCCGACCGGGCAAGGTGGACGAGAACGGCATGCGACGCTTCGTCGGCTTCATGGAGGTCCTCAAAGATCGCGACCGGATGCTCGCCGAGATACGCCAGCATTCCGCGAAGCCGCGCGGCAATCTGTCGCACCGGAGGCAGATCGGATCCCCCGTCTCCGGATGGATCGACGAGCCGCGAGACCAGCGTGCGTGCTTCGCCGGCCGACTCGCCGACGCGTTCTGCAATCTCCTCGACGAGATCGACGACAAGCGCAAAAGGCCCCGGTCGCGAGACTTGTTCGGGGCGAGCCCATACGACGCCGCGCCCTGCGCTCTCCGCTTGCCGCACCGCCTCCCGGACGAGCCGGCTCTTGCCGATCCCGCCTTCACCCGACACCAGCACGAGCCCCCCTCGCTCTTCGAGCGCGTCGCGGAGCTCGGCAAGTTCCGTCTCTCGCCCGACGAGTGGCGGCTGTGGGTTCACAGGGTCCTCCCGGTGACCGGTCGTTCGCGCGAACTGACGTACCATTCTCGCCGGGACGGCCCGCCGCGGAAGGAACGGAGGAAAGCCTGAAGCTCCTGCTTGCAGGAACGATCGTGGTGGCGCTGGCGGCCGGTCTTCTCGCCGGGGGCAGACTGCGCAACGTCGCGACCGTCCGGCTCGAAGCCCTGTGGCTGCTCTACGTCGCTCTCGTTCTGGGGCTGGCGCCGCTCTTCCTCGAGATGCCGTCGGGACCGACGCGCCTGCTGACGACATCCGGAAACCTGCTCGTCGCCGCCTTTCTCGTCCGAAACCTGCTCACGCACACCGGCGTGATCAGAATCGGCTTGGCGATCATCGCGCTGGGGTGGATCTTGAACGCTCTCGTTATGACCGCGAATTCCGGTCGCATGCCGCTGTCACTCGCGGCATATCGGCGGTCGGGTCAAACGGATGCTCCGACCCCCGGACGGGGGGGATTCTTCAAAATCACGATCGCCGGTCCTCACACACACCTCTCCTGGTTGGGCGACGTGATTGCCATCAATCCGATCCATCGCGTGCTGAGCGCAGGAGACCTCCTGCTGATCGCCGGAATCGGCGTCACCGTTGCGGGGACGACGCTGCCGGGGCGAGGCCGGACGCGCGTCGCTCCAGATCAGATGTGAATTGCATGCGGCGATACGTTGGGTCTCGGTGATTGTTCGCCCTGGAACTCTTCGGGCATCGGTTCCCAGCCGTGATTCGCGATCGCCCGCTCGAGAGCATCGATCGCCTCGCGTGCGAACTGGGTGTCCTGGCATCGCCGGAGCTCGCCGAGTGCTTTCTCCATGTCTAGCGCGCGCCGGTAGGTCCGCGTCGAAGTCATGGAGTCGAACGCATCCGAAACCATGATGATGCGAGCCGGCTCGCTAAGAGCATCCCCGGCGAGCCCATCGGGGTAGCCCTTGCCGTCCATGCGTTCGTGATGGTGCCGCACGCCGTCGACCATCTCGGCGAGTAGGTCGATCTCGGCGACGATCTCTGATCCCCGAATCGGATGGATCTTCATGTGGTCGTATTCTTCGGCGGTGAGCTTTCCGGGTTTTTGGAGGATCTTCGTCGAGACCGCCAGCTTGCCGACGTCGTGCATCAGCGCGGCGTATCGGATCTGCCGGATGCGCGGCTCGGGCAACCCGTATTCACGGGCGACCATCGCCGCAAGTCTGGAGACACGTTCGGCGTGACCACGGGTGTAGAGGTCTTTGGCCTCGATCGCGGTTATGAGGGTCTTCAGCGTCGACTCAAACTGCTGGTGCATTTTCGCCGCCGCCTGAAGGGCTCGGCGGGCCACGAGGAGTGGCACGAGAAGAAAGGCGATCGAGCTCCAGCCCATCTCGAGATATAGGATCGCCAGCATGACGCCGAGGAGCGCATAGCTGAGGAACGAGACGACGGCACCCCGATAGTTCGTGTCGAAGACCTCGCGCCAGCGGACGCCCGAGGTCATCACGATCATGGCGGAGACAAGCGTGGAGTTGAGCAGGTAGAAGACGACCGTCGCAGCGGCGATCGGGAGCAAAGCCTCCGGGAAATCGGCGCGGCGAAGACGTCCAACGGGTCCTCCCAGCGCCAGGTAGGCGGTGCCCGCGAGCCCAACCGACACACAGAGCTGCGAGGTGTTGAAGACGAATCGTGCCACGCGATTCGGGTGCGGACGTAACAGCAGATCGAGAGATCCGAAGCAGCTGGCAATCGCGGCCACCGCAGGACCGGCGACGATGATGGCCGCTAACTCTACGACGAAGCCGACCGAGTACGAGCTGTGCGGGCCGGTAACTCCACCGACCTCCGCCAAGAGAATGAGCACGCCGAAGCTGATCAGCAGGAACGGGTCGAGGTCGGCGGCCCCTCGAACCAGCGCGTAGACGAGGAGAGCGGCCGAACCGGCAACCGCCCCAATCGTCACACCCGCCCGAAGCGGCATTCCCTTCACGCTCGTCCTCCGAACGCCTGAGAGACGGCAACCGAGGAGGTTGGTCACCCAACCCCCTCCGCCGCCCTCTTCACTCATCGGCAGTCGGGCCCGTGAGGATTAGTCCTGATCTGTTCTACCAGCGGGTCTGAGCTCCAGACACCAGCAGGATCGAAGCCAGAGCCGACAGAGCGGCCGCGATGCGCGCGAATCGCTTCACAGTGAGCACCTCCCCCCTTCGTGCGTCTCTCCCGAAAGCCCAGGGGACGTCCAGTCTCTCCCTGACTGGAAACAGAAGGTCGGAGGCGTCGGGGGCCAGCGACTCGGGTCCCCAGAGCGGGGCCGAACCTGCGAAGCGGCGCTCGGATCCCCTGCGACACCCTGACTCCCGACCACTCTCCATGTCCCTCTCCTCTTTCGGTGAATCTCTTGGGCCCGAGAGTACGGGCGGGACAGCGCGCGAAAAATCGTGGAAAACCACGGATAAATACCGCGCCAGATGTTCCGAACTACCCGATATCATTCCTAGCCGGTCAAACCCACCGACCCCTAAGCACTTCCCTCACGGTGCCTTGCGCGAATCGCAACCGGGATTCACTTTCCGCAAACGCCCGGCGAGGGCGGGGTGTCCTGCAGGGAGGGAACCCGCCAGTGTTGCCGGCCGTCCAAATCCCGGCATCGCTCGACCGACAACCGGATCCAAGGAAGGGAGTCCCCATGCGGCGCACGCTTACCGTCTCCGCACTCACCGTCGCCCTGCTAGTCGCCCTTGCGGCACCGGCTCTGGCCTGCGGCGGGCTGATCGCCTCGCTGAAGAAGGGTCATGTCGAGGTGCTCCGCAAAGCCACGACGCTGGCCGCCTGGCACAAGGGGATGGAGCACTACATCACCGGCTTTACCTTTGCGGGTAACGCAGATTCGTTCGGTTACCTCATTCCTCTTCCCGGCAACCCGGACAAGATCGAAAAGGGCGGCGACTGGACCCTAGAACGCCTTCAGCGCGAGGTCGCGCCGCAAGCAGAGTTCGCAGCAACCGCGGAGCGCGGATCCGTCGCGCATGACTCGATGGCGGTGCAGATCCATCAGCGCGCGAAGATCGACGCCCTGGACATCACCATCCTCAGCGGCGGCGGCCAAGCGATCGTGAAGTGGGCAAACGACAACGGCTTCGGGCTCGATCCCGATTCCGGAGAGAAGTTCGCGCACTACTCGCGTCAGGGCGCCTTCTTCGCCGCGGCGAAGTACAACAAGCTGCGGGTCGCTCGCGAAGGGCTCGAGGAGGGCCAAGGCACGGTCATCCATTTCACAATCCCGACACCCGGTCCCTGGATCCCGTTGCGCATTCTCGCGCTCGGCAAGGGGCAGACGGAGATCGTCAATGCCGATCTCTTCGTGCTGACCGACGGTAGGCCGAGCTTCGTCCCGGCGCTCGACCGGATCGGCGGCATGCGGGTCGTGCGTCAGGAGGAGGCGAGCGAGCAACTACTCATCGATCTTCGAGGCGACAAGGGGATGGAGTGGGTGCCGGACAGCATGTATCTCACAGCGCTCGCGCTCGAGGCTCCGGCAGTCACCGTCGACTACGACCTATCTATCGACGGCGGCAGGCCGGTCGGCGCCCCAGTGCCGGTGCCGATTCCTGAGGAGCCGTTCTCCGGAGCGTGGCTGCGCTGGCTGGCGATAGCCGCGCTGGCTGCCCTTACTGTCGGAGCGCTTCGGCGAGGCCGCCCCCAACCGAAACCCGCATAGCCGCACGGACCCACACCACGAAGGAGCCGGCCGGAGCAAGACTCGGCCGGCTCCTTCGCCCAGCCGGTAACCCGGGGTCCATGCGATAGCGTTGTGGCGCGATGGCCGACGACTTCGACGCGCTGCTCCAAGCCTGCACGCGGTTTGTTCACTGGCACGGCAACCGCGCGCCGTCAGAGCTTCTTGCGGAGATTCCCGGCGACGTCGCGACCGATCGCTACGGCGAGGGCGGTATCGTCGCCGAGCTAGAATCCGAAGTCGCAGGAATCCTCGGCAAGCCATCAGCCGTGTTCGTCCCGAGCGGGACGATGGCGCAGCAAGCAACGTTGCGGGTGCATGCCGACCGGAGTGGACGTCGCACGATCGTGTTCCATCCCGCGTGTCACATCGATCGCCACGAAGAAGGCGGCTACCAGCGCCTGCACGGTCTCCTGGGCAGGCCGGCCGGAAACGAGCACAGGCTCATCACCATCGACGATCTGCGGACGATCTCCGATCCACCCGCGGCGCTGGTGCTGGAGCTGCCCCAGCGCGACATCGGCGGGCAGCTACCCGAGTGGAGCGCGCTGAAGGAGCAGGTCGCTTGGGCGCGTGAGCACGGCGCGGCCGCGCACATGGATGGAGCGCGAATGTGGGAGTGCACGCCGCACTACGGCCGCCGCCTCGACGAGATCGCCGCGCTGTTCGACACCGTCTACGTCTCGTTCTACAAGGGTCTCGGCGCGCTCTCCGGCTGTTGCGTGGCCGGCCCCGAAGATATCGTCGCAGAGCTTCGCGAATGGCGGACCCGCCACGGGGGAACACTGTTCGCGATGTGGCCGTACGCGGCGTCGGCTCTGGCGTCGCTGCGTGCTCGTCTTCCACGGATGCCTGCCTACTACGAGCACGCGCGGGCGATTGCGGACGCATTGCGTGGCCTTCCCGGCGTCGACGTCGTCCCCGATCCGCCGCAGGTGCCGATGATGCATCTGCTGCTGCGTACGAACCCGGAGGCCTTTGTTGCCGCCGCCCGCAAGATTGCCGAGGAGGACGGGATCTGGACCTGGCGCCGCACGCAGCCCACGGCGTCGCCCGGGGTTCAGCTCGTGGAGCTTGTGGTAGGCGACGCAACGATGTTGTTCCAGCCGTCCGAGGTCCGCGACGTCGTTGCGAGGCTAACCGCCGGTTAAGCCGAAGAGCCTTCGGTAGAATCCTCGCCGGCTCCCATCGTCCAGTGGCCTAGGATCCCACTCTTTCAAGGTGGTGACACGGGTTCGAATCCCGTTGGGAGCACCTAAGTGTCAATGTTCGAACCAGACCCGACGCAAGACGCCTACTAGAGCTCGTCAGCGCGTAGCCGAGGCGCGGAGCCGGCGGTTTGAGATCATTTTCAACCGCGGCGGTTAGGAACGCCTTCACCACATCGACTGCAGAAGTCGTCACAACCGGCCCCTCTTCCCAGCGTCGCTCCAAGGTACTTCAGGGAGCTGTGATCCCGGGGGATGGGTTCCGTGGTGGGCGACCGGGGATTTGAACCCCGATGAGCGTGAGCTCACACGGACCTGAACCGTGCGCGTCTGCCAAGTTCCGCCAGTCGCCCTAGGGAGGCGAAAGTGTATACCAGGGCACCCGGCTGAGAGATTCGATGAATAGGTCGCCCTGCTCCGGGAGATATTACGATGGGGCCGTCTCCTCGCACGGCCCGGAGGTGGGTCACGGGAATACTGCGCGACTTCGAGAAGCGGCTCGAATCGGTGGTGGAAGGGTTCTTCGCTAGGGCGCTGCCCGGAGGCGGCATCCAGCCGGTCGAGCTGGGCAAGGCGATGGTTCGAACCATGGAGGAGCAGAAGCAGGTCTCCGTATCGTCGGTTTACGTCCCCAACGCCTTCACTTTCCACCTGGCACCGAAGGATCATGAGCGGCTTGCCCCGCTGGAAGGCGCCCTGACGAAGGAGCTCGGAGCCATAGCCCGCCGCGCGGCGGCCGGCGAAGGGTGGCGGCTCCCCGGCCCGCCCGAGATCCACCTCGTCGGCGACGGCACGGGCACCTCCGGCACCTTCGACGTCGAAGCGCATGTCGTCGAGGGAGAGGACGAAGAAGGCGGGCCACACACCCAGTTGATCCAAATGTCGCTGTCCGCGGATGCCGAGCTGATCATCGTGGGGCAGAATCGCCGCGCCTACCCGTTGGCCAAGGACGTGCTCGGGATCGGGCGTCAGGACACGAGCGACGTTTCCCTGAGCGACCCCGGCGTATCTCGGCGGCACGCGGAGATCAGACGAGAGGGAGACGAGTGGGTCGTCGTCGATCTCGGGTCGACCAATGGAACCTTGGTGAACGGAAAGCGCGTCAAAAGGCACCGGCTGGTTCCGGGCGATCGCGTCGTTGTCGGAGACACCCATTTGGAGTTTCGGAGAACCTAGGCGTGCCTCAACTCGTTCTCACGGCGCTCAAGTTTCTCTTCCTGGCTTTGCTCTATCTGTTCCTGGCCAGGGCGATCCGCGTGATCTATCTCGACTTGGTCGGCACACGCGCGCCGCGGCCGGCGCAGCCACGCCCGGCAGCCCAACCAAAGAAGAAGCGTGCCTCGCCTCGCACGCTCATCGTAACCGACGCCGAATCCGAGCCGCGCACGGTCGCGCTGACGGCCGAAGGAATCACGATCGGCCGTGGCGACAGCTGTCAGATCGTTCTCTCCGACACGTACGCCTCACAATTTCATGCACGGGTCTTCTCTCGTGATGGAGGATGGTTCGTCGAAGACCTGGGCTCGACCAACGGGACCTACCTCAATCGCGCCAAGGTCGCCGAACCTACCCCGCTCGGAATCGGCGACGAGATTCGCATCGGAAAGACGACTTTGGAGGCATCACGTTGAGACGTGAAGGAACGGCGTGACCACGACGCGCGGGCGCGTCGAGGACGCCTCGGTCCGCGCGGCGGGCCTGAGCGACGTAGGCCGCGCTCGCGAACGCAACGAAGACGCGAGCTTCGTCGGCGAGACGCTCTTCGCCGTCGCCGACGGACTCGGTGGCCACCGAGCCGGAGAAGTGGCGAGCGGAATCGCCGTCGCAGAGATCGAGTCCGCCCAGCGGAAAGCAGGTCGCGCGGGAAGCGACACGCTGCTGCGGGCGGTGCAATCGGCAAATCGCAGAGTCTTCGAACGCGCGCAAGAGGAGCCCGATCTGCTTGGAATGGGCACGACGATCACCGTGGTGGCAATCGACCGTGGAGTCGCACATCTAGCCCACGTCGGCGATTCGCGGTGCTACTTGATCCGCGACGGCGCGATCACTCAAGTTACTCAGGACCACACGCTCGTGGCGCGGATGGTCGCGGAGGGAAAGCTGAGCGCCGAGGAGGCGGAAGTTCACCCGCAGCGATCCGTGCTCACTCGAGCACTCGGCGCCGGACCAAATGTGGACGTAGACACGCTCGAACTGCAACTCGTCGCCGGAGACCGGCTGTTGCTGTGTTCGGATGGCCTGACGGCCGTCATGTCGGACGACGAGTTGGGCAGTGCGGCAGCATCGGCAGCGGACATGGAAGTCACCTGCAGAGAGCTGATCGACGAAGCGAACAATCGAGGTGGCCCCGACAACATCACCGTCTTGCTGGTGGATGTTCTCTCGGCGCCCGATGGCCGCGGCACCGCAGCCCCCGTCGCGTCGTCGAAGGAACCGGCGCCGCAAGAGGAGCGGCGGCATCGACGGGTGTCGGTGCGCCTCCTCGTCTGGCTGGCGGTCGTGGCCCTCGTCGTCGGTGGATCCTGGGCGGCTCTGCGGGCCTGGAGCGATCGCAGCTGGTACGTCGGCTTCGAAGGCACTCGCGTCGCGATCTATCATGGTCTTCCGACGACCATCTTCGGCATCGACATGAGCGAGGTGGAGGTCAGAACCGCGATGACGGCCTCCGACGTCGCTCCGTTCTTCCGGCTGCGCCTGGAGGAAGGCATCGGAGCCCGCAGCCTTGCGCACGCTCGACGCATCGTTGCCCAGATCCCCCGCTCCGCCGACGGGCCGACTCCGACGCAGACTCCGACGCCGACTCCGACGGGGACGGCATCGCCATGAGGCGCCGGTATGCGGAGCTGTCGATGATGATCATGGCCGGCATCATCGCGCTCGTTGCGTATCTACTTGTGGCATTCGCGGACTCCTCGGACTTTCCCGCGGGGTTCCTCGGCTTTGCGCTCTTCGTAGCATGCGCGGTTGCCGTGACGGCCGTGGTGACCCGGCGTTTCGCCCCGAGCGCCGACCCGTTGCTGCTCCCGGTTGCGATGGCTCTGGCCGGCGTCGGCTACGCCATGATCGGCCGGCTGGATCCCGACCTTGCACCTCCACAGCTCGCCTGGATTGCCATCGGGCTGCTCGCCTTCTGCCTGACGCTGATCCTCGTACGCGACCACCGCCGCCTCGAGACGTATCGCTACACGCTGATGCTCGTCGGCATCGGCCTCCTGCTACTGCCGATGGTGCCCGGCATCGGCCGCACGGTGAACGAAGCGCAATTGTGGGTGAACATCGGACCGCTGCGGTTCCAGCCGGCCGAGCTGGGTAAGGTCGTGCTGGCGGCCTTCCTGGCCGGCTTCCTTGCTTCCAAGCGTGAGGTCCTCACCATCGCGTCGGCGCGACTCGGGCCGCTGCGCTTTCCTGCTCCCCGCCACTTCGGGCCCCTGCTTCTAGCGTGGGGACTCTCGATGGCAATCATCGTCTTCGAAAGGGATCTCGGATCGGGCTTGCTCTTCTTCGGCTTGTTCATCGCGATGCTCTACGCCGCAACGGCTCGGGCCTCCTATGCGGCCGCCGGGCTCGTACTGTTTGTCGGGGGCACGATCTTCGCCTACAGGAGTTTCAGCCACGTGCAGCACCGCGTGGGCATCTGGCTGAATGTCTGGAGCGACATCGACGATCGCGGGTTTCAGCTTGCCCAGTCGCTCTTCGCTCTCGGCACGGGGGGGATGACCGGAACCGGCGTTGGGCAGGGTCATCCGACGATGATTCCCTTCGCCTCGACAGATTTCATCTTCGCCGCCGTCGGCGAAGAGCTGGGCCTGTTCGGATCCGTAGCGATCGTGACCGCCTTCGCCATCCTCGTGGCGCGCGGCTTGCACATTGCGCTTCGCGCGCGCGATCCGTTCAGTACGCTTCTGGCTACCGGTTTGACCGTCGTCCTGGGGTTGCAGACCGTCATCATTATCGGGGGAGTGACGCGAATGATTCCGCTCACCGGCATCACCCTCCCGTTCGTTTCGTACGGCGGATCGAGCGTCGTCTCCAACTTCATTCTTCTCGCGCTGCTGATGCGGATCTCCGACGCAGAGGGGCGGCCGGCATGAACAAGTCCGTCCGGCGCCTAGCGCTCATTCTGGGGGTCGCGTTCGCAGCGATCGTCGGCAACCTCACCTACCTCCAGGTAGCACGGTCGACCCAGCTTTCGAACCATCCCGCCAATCGCCGTCTCCTGATCAAGGAGTACTCCATTCAGCGTGGCGACATCGTGGTCGGCAAAGACCTGCTTGCCCGCTCCGTGGCAACCGAGGGACGATACAAGTACCTTCGTGAGTATCCGGCCAAGGGTCTGTACAGTTTCATCACCGGCTTTTACTCTTTCATCTACGGGCGCTCCGGCCTGGAGAGCACCTACAACGACTATCTCACCGGCAAGTTGCCGGCGGCCTTCGAGTCGAGCATCGTCGACGAGCTGCTCGGGCGACCCCGGCGCGGCCACACACTCGTTCTCACACTCGATCAGCGCCTGCAGAGCATCGCGGCGTCGAAGCTCGGACGCCAGAAGGGCGCCGTCGCCGCCATCGACCCGACGACTGGGCACGTGCTGGCCCTCTATGCCTACCCGGGCTACGACCCGAACCCCCTGAGCACCCACGACCTAGATGGGATGCGAAAGGCGTGGACCGCCTTGAACGATGACGAAAACAAGCCCCTCCTGTCCAGGGCGACGGGAGAGCGTTACCCGCCGGGGTCCACGTTCAAAACGGTCGTCGTCGCCGCCGCGCTGGAGGCCGGGCTGTCGCCGGAGACGACCTTTCCGAATCCGAGCGGGTTCCGGCTGCCGCTGACCGACCGGATCCTGCGCAACTTCGGAGGGGGAGCGTGTCCGGGTGGGGGAGGCTCCATCACGCTGGCGAACGGCTTTCGCGTGTCGTGCAACTCCACCTTCGCTCAGGCCGCCTTGCGAGTCGGAGCCGAAAAACTCGCGAAAATGGCCGGCCGCTTCGGCCTCGATCGCGACCTCGGATTTGACCTGCCGCTCACGAGAAGCTGCGTGAAGGCTAGCCCTAGCGGTGGGTGCCTCGACCCCTCCCTTGATAAGCCCCAGACGGCCCTGACCGGCATCGGCCAGTTCGGCGTTCGGGTATCTCCGCTGCAGATGGCCGTCATCGCGGCCACGATCGCCAACGGCGGGCGAGTTCCGAAGCCGATGGTCGTCGATGAAGTCCGTGACTTCTCCGGAGCGGTGGTGAAGCGCTTCGAGCCTTCGTTGAGCCGGCCGATCTACTCGGCACGCACGGCGAAGATCATGAAGCAGCTCATGGTCAACGTGGTGGAGATCGGCACGGGAACCAATGCGCAAATCGAGGGAGTGGAAGTCGGCGGCAAGACCGGCACCGCGCAGACCGGGGTAGATGCGGAATTTCCGCACACGTGGTTCATCTCCTTCGCGCCGAGAATCGCAGTGGCTGTGATCGTGGAGCACGGCGGGGACCTCGGCAACGATGCAACCGGCGGTCGTGTGTCGGCTCCGATCGCGCGCGCGCTCATGGAGGATTGGGTAAAGCGAACCGGAGGCAACCGATGACCGGCGGGGTCCTCGTCGGCGGAAGATATCGGCTCGAAGAGCTGATCGCCGAGGGCGGGATGGGCGAGGTCTGGCGGGCACGCGACGAGCTGCTCGACCGGGACGTCGCCGTCAAGCTCCTCCGTGAGGCGCTGGCGTCGGACCCGAACACGGTGGAGCGCTTCCGCCGCGAAGCTCGAGCGGCGGGATCGCTGTCCCATCCCAATATGGCCAACGTCTTCGATTTCGTGGAGGGGGACGACGTCCCCGGAATCGTCATGGAGCTGGTTGACGGCGAAACGCTCGCCACCCGGATCACTCGTGATGCGCCGATGGGCGCCGGGGAGGCCGTGGTGATTGCCGATGCCATCCTCGACGCGTTGCATGCCGCTCACCAAGGCGGTCTGATACACCGCGATGTCAAGCCGGGAAACGTGATCCTCGCGGAGTCCGGCCGCGTCAAGGTCACCGATTTCGGCATCGCGCGCGCGGCGGGGGAGTCCACTCTCACGCAGGAGGGAACCGTGCTCGGCAGTGTGCACTACGTCGCGCCGGAACAGGTCCGCGGCGAGGCGCCGATCCCGGCGAGCGATCTCTTCGCCGTCGCCGTCATTCTGTACGAGATGCTCACCGGACGGCGGCCGTTCGAGGGAGATTCTCAAGTTGCCGTTGCAGTCAGCCGGCTGACGACCGACCCGGTATCGCCGAGGACGCACCGCCCCGACCTGTCGCCCGAACTCGAGAGTGTGATCATGCGCGGCCTTGCGCGCGACCCCGCCGCCCGCTATCAAAGCGCCTCGGAGATGCGCGCTGCGCTGGACACGGCTGCGACCCACGCGCGGACGGCGCGGATTCCCGGATCCCGAAAGACCCGCACTACGAAGGTCCAGAGGAGCGACGCCACGATGATCCTTCCGGTGGCCGTCGCGAACGACGCCGCCACGACATCTTTCCGGCGAGAACCGGAGCCCATTGCTCCACTCGAGCCGGCACGACGCATGGCCCGCATCTTGAAACCACTGTGGATCCTTATCACGGTCGGCATCCTGACGCTCCTTGTCATGGCGTTCATGAATCGCGAGCCGTCCTCAGTCCGGGTGCGCAAACTGACCGGGATGTCGGTGGACCGCGCCAAGGCTCTCGCGGACGACCAGGGACTCGTGATAGGCCCCATCAAGCGGCTGGCATCGGGGCAGGCGGCCGGGACGGTCCTGAAGCAGCAACCGGCTGCAGGCGCCATCGTCCGGCGGGGCGCGATCGTCACGCTCGAGGTGTCCACGGGCACGCCGGCGCCGCCCCCCTGCTGCAAGGTGCCCGATCTTCGCGGGAAGACGCGGGAGCAAGCAGAGGCCGAGCTCAAGGCGAAGGGTCTCGAACTGGGTGACGTCGCAACGGAAGAGTCCGACGCACCGCACGGAACCGTAATCGATCAGACGCCGGACGCCGGGGTAACCCTCTCACCGAAGGCGGAGGTCGATATCGTGATCGCCGACAATGAAGAAGACAGGAAGGGAAAGGGAAGGGGCAGAGGCTGAGGATGACGGCTCCAGACGGCAAGCGAGCGCTGGTCAACCGCTACGAGCTGTCAAATCGGATCGGGACCGGTGGCATGGCGGACGTGTACCTAGGCCGCGACCGGGTGCTCGGCCGGACGGTGGCCGTGAAGACCCTGCTCGGCCAATTCGCCTCCGACCCGTCCTTCATCGCGCGGTTCCGTCGCGAGGCGCAGTCGGCGGCGTCGCTCAACCACCCGCACATCGTCGGGGTCTACGACACCGGCTCCGACGACGGCAGGCACTTCATCGTCATGGAGTACATCGAGGGCAAGACCCTTCGCGACGTCATTCGCGAGGAAGGCCCGCTCCAGCCCGAGCGCGCTGTGGAAATCGCATCCGATGTGTGTGCGGGGCTCGGGTTCGCACATTCAAAGGGGATCGTTCACCGGGACGTCAAGCCGGCCAACATCATGATGACGACCACGGGCGGCGTGAAGGTGACGGATTTCGGCATCGCGCGCGCCATGACCGGCGACACCGTTACCCAGACCGCCGCCGTGATGGGTACGGCGCAATACTTCTCACCGGAGCAGGCTCAGGCCGCGCCGGTCGATGCTCGCAGCGACATCTACTCTCTGGGTGTCGTCTTGTACGAGATGCTGACACGCCAGGTTCCCTTCACGGGTTCATCGCCGGTGGCGATCGCATACAAGCACGTCAAAGAGGACCCCCTGCCGCCGTCGCGGCTCAACCCCGACATCGCCCCCGGGCTTGAGGCGATCGTCATGAAGGCGCTGGCGAAGAACCCAGGAAACCGCTATCAGTCGGCAGGCGACATGCGGGCAGACTTGCTGCGCCTGGCGGAGGGTAAGCCGGTGCAAGCGACCCCGGTGATGGAAAACCCGATCGACCGAACAGCGGTGGTCACCCCGGTCGCGAGCGACGAGACCATCGTTCTCACCCGGCGGCCCGTCATAGCGCAGGATTTCGAACGCGCTCGCCGGCGACGCCGGGGGTGGATCGTATTCACGCTGCTGATGCTGGCGATCGTCGGCATTCTCGTGTGGGCGATCGTCGCGTCGCTCACCGAAGAGAAGGTCGTGAAAATTGTGGTGCCCAACGTCGTCGGGTCGAAACTCGAAGACGCCCAGAAAGCGCTGCGAGCGAAGGGCCTGCGTGGCGACGTCGTCGGCCAAGAGCCTTCGGATCAGTACCCGCCCGACACGGTCACCAAGCAGGACCCTGAACCCCCGAACGAGCTGGAACGCGGCCAGGCGGTGAAGCTCACGCTCTCGGTGGGGCCAGAGCTGATCGAAGTGCCGAACGTGTTGAACAAGACGCGGGCGGAAGCGGAGGGTGCCTTCGAGAAGGCGAGGCTGACGCTCGGCACGGTGAGCGAAGCCCCGTCGGACACCGTGGCCAAGGGCAGGATCATCGATCAAGACCCGAACGCCGGCGCGCGCTTGAAGCCCAAAGATAAGGTCGACATCAAACTGTCCAGCGGCAAAGAAACGGCCCAGGTTCCGCCCGTTGTCGGGCGACCGGAGGACGTCGCGAGAGATCTCATAGAAAATCGCGGCCTCAAGGTGGTCGTCGAGCGTCGCGACAGCAACCCCACCGATTGCGCTCAGCCGCCG
>JBKKBZ010000026.1:0-51262 GCA_046713235.1 Actinomycetota bacterium
GCGCCGCCGGGCCACGGCTCGTCGCGCATGGCACGCTGCATATCCAGCACCGAGCGCACCGCGTCGGACGCGCGCGAGAAAGCGGAAACCGTGGAGTCCCCTTCGCCCTGCTCGACCGGTCGCACTCCCCCGTGGCGCGTGACCGCCGAATCGATGATCTCGTAGTGACGCGTCGTCGCTTGCGCCATCGCCTCGCGATCTGCTTCCCACAGCCGCGTCGAGCCGGCGATGTCGGTCAGCACGAACGTGACCGTCCCAACCGGCAGGCTGAAGGAGCGCTGTTCCGCGGGTTCGTTCACGTTCGCATTCTCCCAGAGGAATGACTTGTTCAGCACGTCCGGCGAGATTGACCCCGAAACGGGAGGACAACATCTGCCGAATGGCATATATCTGTGGCGGGGCGAGAACGGTGCCATGATCGGACTCGGACTGCCGAATCTCGATGAAGGACGCGGTAACGCCGACCCAGTTCGAGATGTGCGAGAACAGGCGATGCTCGATGGTGTTCCACTTGGAGGTTCCGGGCGGGAAGTGTGACACCGTGATCCGCAGGCCGGTTTCAGAAGCCAGGCGTCCGAGTTCGAGCTTCCATAGGCGCGACCGGTAGCTGTTGGACCCGCCTGCGTCCGCGCAGTACCTCAGCACCGATCTCTCCCCGTGACCGAGCGTCGCTCGTACGACGCTGACGGCGCTGACGCCTCCGTCCCTGGGCTATAGTTCTTGCATGGAACGGGCTTCAGCTGAAGATCGCTCGTACTTCGCACGCATCGCGCTGGCGAACGAGCGTCTGGAAGAGAGCCGCATACCCCGTTCACTCGCCGAGATGTTCGATCGTCTGGAGCGGGTCCGTCGTCTTCACGGACCTCTCGCGCAGCCGGGCGTCGATGGGGACGACGAGGGCGACCTGAGCGCCCACCTTGCGTTCCTCGAAAAAGTTCGGCGCGCGCGAAGCCGTGGAACAGACCGCTCTTAAGGCGCTGGGCCGCCTGCTCGACGGGCTCGGCATTCGCTGGGTCCTGATCGGAGCTCTCGCCGCCAACCGATATCGGACGTCGCCGCGTCAAACCGAAGATGTGGATCTCCTGCTCGCCGACGCAGGACCGGGGCTCGAAGCGCTCGAGTCCGCCTTGCGCGCCGAAGGCTGGAACCCGCGGCGCGCGAACCCCGAAGGGGACTTGCTCAGGGCGCGCCACGGCGAGCTCGGTGTCGCCGACCTGATGATCGCGGGAACCGAGTATCAACGCGAAGCGATCCGACGCGCCCGCACCGAGCCTATCGCTGAGGACGCGACCGGGGCCGTACTCACCCCTGAGGACGTGATCATTCACAAGCTCATCGCGGGGCGCAGTCAGGACCGGGCGGACATCGAGGCAATCCTCGCGGCCAAGGTTGCGCTCGACGAAAGCTACATCGAACGGTGGGCGTCGTTCTGGGAGCTGCTCGACGCATGGGACGCGCTTAAATTCAAGAGGTAAACCTTCGGGTCGCACACGGGTCACTCGTCCGCAAATTACTCAGTCGTAAATCGTCCCGAGTTGGAGAAGGATGGATCCAGACTGACGGTGGCGGAGCCTCACGAACTTCTGTGAGGCACAGCGTGAAAGAACGCCTAGGCAACAGTGCAGTTTGGACGACGCTGCTGGTTCTCGTCGCCTGTCAGACTGGGCGGCCTCCCAGTCGGGACCAAGAACCTTCTCACAAGCCGCGGATAAGGAAGCCGATGAGCCCAGCTCCGAACATCACCGCCGCGATACTGGCTTTCGAGCGCCAGCGGAACAGCACGATCAACGCCGCGAGCGCGATCAACGCGGCCGGCACGTTTGGAATCGCCGCGGGTGTTAGGCGCGCGGCCGTTGTTGCGATGAGCCCGACCACCCCTGCGGTGAGGCCGTCCAGGAAAGCATGCGTCGCACGATTATGGACGATGCGCTCAAGTTGCCGGTGTCCTATGAGCGTAAATGAGAACGCCGGCAGGAAGATACCGGCAGTGATGGCGACGGCGCCGGGAAGGCCGCCGACGACGTAGCCCACGAATGTTCCGAAGATCACCAGTGGTGCGGGCAGGATCCCGCCCAACGCTATTCCGTCTAGGAACACTGAATCGGTCATCCATCCACCGGCGCCTACGGCGTCGTTGCGAAGGAACGGGATCACGGTGTAGGCCCCTCCGAACGTCAAGAGCCCTGCCTTTAGCCCCGACCAGAACAGTGCCGCAACGCCCGGACGCGTCTCGACAAGAGATGTCACAGGTAACGGAGATGCTCCGTCCTGGGCGGTCAACACACCGGCCGCTATGGCGACGGCAACGACGACGACTGTCCCGACGAAGTGCCTTCGGCGCGCGAATGCGTGGATCAAGCCTGCGGCCGCGAGGGTGATGCCGAAGGGGACGGAGAAAGTCTCGGCTATCGCGGCGGCACCGGCGATGCCCCACAGGACGGGATGCGTGAGCGCGTGCCCTCCGATCCGATGGATCGCACGCAGGATCAGTGCGATGACGGCTGCTTGGAGCCCGTAGAAGACACCGTCGATCGCATCGGTCCGCAGTCCGTAGCGGACGTATGCCCATGCCAGCACGAGCATGAGGGAAAAGCCCGGCAGCATGAAACCGAGCCCGGCGAGGAACCCACCGAGCGTTCCGCGCGCGGCGTGGCCGAAGTACACGCAGAGTTCGTGCGCTTCCGGGCCGGGGAGCGCTTGGTACACGCCGAGCACGCGATTGAATCGCTCTCGAGAGATCCACAGCTCCTCCTCCACGAGCTCCTGGCGAATCATGTCGATCTGTGCGACCGGCCCGCCCCACGCGAGCGCGCCGAAGCGCAGGAAGCGCAGGAAGAGTCGAACAGGGGTCTCGCGGGGCGCGCGGGTCTGGTCTTCCTCTCCCACGGCCATGGAGCGGAAGCGTACCGGAGGGCGAGCGTGACACTTCGTGCCCATGACGAAGCCTGAGATCAAGGCGCTGCAGCAAGCGTAACGACCAGCCTATTGGCCTCCGCCTCCGGCCCCGACCTAACATCACGCCAGACTCCGGGAGGAGGAGAGCATGGGCAGTGCGGTCGTGCATTTCGAGGTCATGGGCACCGAGGCGGAGCAGCTCAACACGTTCTACGCTGGGTTGTTCGGGTGGAAGATCGACCCGATGCCGGGAGCGAACTACGCAGGTGTCGATACCCAGGCCGGAACGGGCATGGGTGGAGGATTGGGCCTCTCGCAGGACGGGTCGCAATACGTGACCTTCTACATCACCGTCGACGACACCGAGGCCGCGTTGGCCGAGATCTCCAAGGCCGGCGGCGCGCATGACGCGATAGTCCATGAGCTAGATGAGGGGGTGCCCCGGAGCGCCATCCCAAGAAGGAGCGGAGTTTCCTCGGTTCCAGGGGATGCGCGCCGCTCTTGAGAGACTCCATCGAAAGGAACGGTTCGTTTCTCGACCGCCTAGGAGGCGATCATGCTCAAGTTGAACGGCATCATGCTCGGTTCGGAGGATCCGAAGGCGCTGAGCGACTTCTACTCGAAGATCTTCGGCAAGCCAACGTGGGAGGATGGCGGGTACATCGGATGGCAGCTCGGTGACGCAGGATTGATGGTCGGTGCGCACTCTGAGGTGAAGGGTCGAAACGAGATGCCCGGACGGATCCTGTGGAATCCTGAGACACCCGACGTCCATCAAGAGTTCGATCGCATCAAGGCTCTCGGCGCCACCGTTGTTCAGGAACCGTACAGGCCGGGGGGCGAGGAAAGCGAAAGCTTCTGGATGGCGACCTTCGAGGACACCGACGGGTACTACTTCCAACTCGCGTCCCCGATGCCGGAGATGTAGCGCGCCTCGCGCAGAGCCGAAGTGCGATAGTGTCTTCCTCGTCCTTCACGTGGATCTATGCGAGCGAGGAGGGGCTATGGAGTCGCCCGTTCTGCGCGCCGCGACACGCGGGCTGTTGCCTTTCGTCATAGCGGCTGCAATGGTGCTCGCCCTGCGACAGCCGGCGTATGCGGCATGCCACATCGTTGCGTTCGACTCCGCCTCCAAGTCCGTTCAAGCAAACGAGAACGTCGGTCAGGTCACGCTCACGGTTGAGCTGGTCGGCGGACAACCGCAGTGCTCGGGCACCGTCGACTACGAAACGGTCAATGGGACGGCAGTCGCCGGTCAGGATTACACGGCCAAGCAGGGGACGCTGACGTTCACCACCGGTGACGATCGCAAGGGATCCTTTTCTGTACCGATCATCAACGACAAGGCCGACGAGCCTTCCCAGCGCTTCACGGTCAGGCTCGGCAACGGCACGGGTGGCCTCACAGCCGACGAGACTCCAGCGACGGTCACGATCGCCGACAACGATCCGGCGCCGCAGCCGACCGCATCAGCGACGACGCCTAAAGCCACCAGTTCTGCATCGCCGATCCGACCCGCGACTGCATCGACCTCTCCGAGTGCATCGACCTCTCCGAGTGTGTCGATCTCTCCTGCCTCATCGCCGACCGTCGCGGCGACGTCGGCGAGCCCGACCCCGAGCGAGACGATCCGGGCCGTGCCGTCCGCCGATTCGGGCAGCGGCGGCGCTGCAGTGGTCTTGGGGATCGTTGCGGCAGTCGTTGCGCTGGCGGGCGGCGGCTTCTGGCTCTGGCGCCGTCGCGCAACCGGCTGATCGGCAAAACGTCCGGAAGGCTTCAGCGTTTCGACGATGAGGATCTGGATGGACCGCTCCTTGTACCGGCCACCGCTCCCCCGACCCGATCTCGCGCCGAGCTGCCATATCAGCGAGTAGAACTCCGCATTGTTTTGATCCTGTACGTCCTTCCGTCCAGGATTCCGTGCATGGGACTGCAGAGCGAGTGATCAGTCCGGCCGGATGTTCTGGTTGTTTCGGAAGACATTCTCAGGATCGTACTTCCGCTTCAGCTCGACGAGACGCGCGAAGTGTTTTCCGCCGTATGCGGCTCTCACGCGCTCGTCGCCCTCATCGCTGAGGTAGTTCACATACACGGACTGGGTCGAGTACGGCTGCATCGCTTGCCAGAACGATTTCGCCCATTCGATGTGGGCCTCTTGCTCATCCTCGTTCTCCCAGACCGCAGCGATGATCAGGTCGTACTCGGCCTCGCGGTGCCCGAATGCCGTGGCGTCGGCGGGCACCCGCGCAACCGCCCCGCCGAACTGGTCGATGACGACCATGGGTCGGAGCGACGGAGCCCCCTCCATGAAAGTAACCATCGTTTCGATCGCCTCGTCGCTTAGTTCGGCGACGTTGCTGGACTTCCAGTAGTTCTTGAGACCGAATGGGAAGTCGGCGTCGTACGCTTGCTGCACGTCGCAGTAACTCATCGGTCCGAGCATGTCCTCGAGCGGGTTTCCGAACTCCCGGAGCGGAGCGACCACTTTCTCGCCCGCCTCGGGCGGACCTGAGTAGCACATGAACAGGGAGACGGCCCGTTGCCCATCGGGAAGTGCAGCGAGAGCGAACTCGCAGAACAGCTCGTCCGGGGCCTTCTGCGAGAAGTCCCGATAGAACTTGAACGCATCCTTCGCGGCGCTCATGGGGTGCAGCACCGGCCCTGCGAGCACTTGCCCGACCGGATGGAGCCGGTACTCGAATGAGGTAACGATCCCGAAGTTGCCGCCTCCGCCCCGCAGACCCCAGAACAAGTCGGGGTTCTCGGACGGGCTCGCAACAAGGAACCGCCCGTCGGCGGTGACGACGTCGGCCGACAGCAGGTTGTCACACGTCAGACCGTACATACGCTGGAGCCAGCCGATCCCTCCACCGAGGGTGAGCCCGGCTATACCGGTCGTCGAGACGGCACCACCCGTCGTCGCAAGCCCGAACGACTGCGTCTCCCGGTCGAACTCACCCCACGTGAGACCCGCTTGAGCCCTGGCGATGCGGTTCGCCGGATCGACCCGCATGCCTTTCATCCCGGACAGGTCGATAACGATCCCATCGTCGCAGACAGCCTTTCCGGCAACGTTGTGACCCCCGCCTCGAACTGCGATCGATAGACGATGGTCGAGCCCGAACTGGAGGGCAGCTTTCACGTCGGCGACACCCGTGCAACGCGCGATCACTGCCGGCCTCTTGTCGATCATGCCGTTGTGGACCTTGCGCGCCGTTTCGTAGTCCTCGTCGGCCGGGCCGATCACCGCCCCGCGCACGCCGTTGCGCAATTCCGCGAGGAGCTGCTGGTCGAGAACGACGGTCATGTTGGTCCTCCCTTCGTCATCGAGAAACCGCTGCACTCCCAGGATTCTAGATAACAGATAAGGCATTCGTATGAACTCGTGTTTGATATCCTGGGCGCCGAGATGCGGCGAATCTGGCTCCTTCTCGTGGGGATCTCGCTGGTGCCGGCCGCCCTGTGGGCAGTGACGAAGATCGGCCGGACGGCCGCCCCGGCGCGCCCCGGACTCGCCTCCAACGCGCCGACTCCGTTAGCTTCGCGCACCCCGGGGGTTTCGGCGGCACCGAGCATTCCCTTTCCTCGTGGTGCGTGCCTCTCGTTCGCGCCGACGTCTGGAGCGGCTCGGGGTGTCGTCTTCCTCGACGCCGGTCACGGTGGGCTTGACCCCGGTGCGTCCGGGAAGACGAGCGCGGGAAAAGTGGTGGTCGAGAAGACCGTGGCGCTCGCGATCGTCAAAGCGGCGACCGCCGCGTTTCGAGACCAGGGCTACCGCGTGGTTGTGTCACGCTGGGCCGACACGACGGTCAACGTCCGTGGTGCCGGCGATGTACGCTCCGGCGCCCTGACGCCGGAAGGCGTGCAACGCGATCTCCTCGCCCGGGTCGCCTGCGCCAACGCCGCACGCGCCGACGTCTTGATCTCGGTACACGTGAATGCGTTTTCCGACCCGAGCGTGGGTGGGGCGTCGACGATCTACGATGCGGATCGGACTTTTTCGGTAGACAATCGAAGACTCGCCGGACTCTTGCAGGCCAACGTTGTCTCGGCGCTTCGCCGGGCGGGCTGGCAGGTCGCGGATCGATCGATCATGAAAGACACAGAGAATCCGGGAGGGGCGCTGACCGAGGAGGGAGCCCGCTACGGTCATGACGTCATCATCGGACCGTATGCGAAAGGGTGGGTTCCAAGTCCGAGCCTGATGCCCGGCGCCATCATGGAGCCTCTGTTTCTCTCGCGTCCGGCGGAGGCAGACATCGCGGCGAGCGAGGAGGGCCAAGTGGCGCTCGCGAAGGCGATGACTGCCGCGGTCCGGCAATTCCTCGCCGGCCCTTAGCCCTTGCGCTCTACGGCGGTGGCGCGATTCCGCGATGCGATCCGGAACTATGGATCGACCGCCGAGGAACGCCGAGAGGCATTCCCTTGCGACAAGTACCTCCTGAGGCCCGACATGACCGTCTACCGCGCGGTCAACACCAACGGCGATGCCACAACGATGTACGCGTGGCTTTGCCAGCTTCGGCGAGCACCATACAGCTACGACTGGATCGACAATCTCGGCCGGCGCAGCCCGGCGCGGAGGGACCCCGGCCTCGAGCACCTCGAGATCGGTCAGTCATTCATGAGCATCTTTAATCTGATCGACTTCGAGCCCGGGCAGCACATCACTCTCGAGCATCGAGGCCGGCTTTTCGGCCATGTCGCTCTGACCTACAGAGTCGTTGCGCTCGACCATGGTGGGTGCCGAGTGGTAGCCAAGCTCATGGTTCGATACCCGCCTCGGTCGCTGCTTCGTCTTCCCATGCGCACGTTGATGCCGGTCGGCGATCTGATCATGATGCGTCGGCAACTGCTCAATCTGGCGGATCTCGCGTCCAAATAGCTCTCGGAATCCGGAACGCGTGCGCGCTCGACGATCTCATCCTCCCAGCCGAACTCGAGGGCGAGGATGATTCCTTCGACGGGCCGGCTGCCTATACAGGTAGCGCCTTCGTCACGGGCGGGAAACGCTGCCATGTCGTTGGCTTCTGGATTCGAGCTGCTCTTCGAAGAATGTGCGAAGATTATCGGTTGTCACGTCGTGCGATTCGACGTCGATAGACACGAACTCTCCCGGTCTCACCTAGGGACTTCGCGCGTAATCTACAGGAAAAGGATCAAAGGTTGACTGAGAGCCACCCCGAGCAGCAGGCAGAGCAGCTCTATATCGACCACGCGTACGAGCGTCTCGACGAGACGCGAGAGAAGGCAAAGAAGCGCGCTGAGCAACATGCGATCGAATCGATAACGATGCCGGGACAACGATACGACCGCGATGTCGCAGTGCGAGTCGCGCTGCATCGGGCTGAATCCTTGGATATCGGCGACGAGTCGATCATCTTCGGTCGCACCGATTCCGCCGAAGGCGAACGGTATTACATCGGCCGGCGAAATGTGTTCGGTAGGGAGCATGAGGCAACGGTTATCGACTGGCGCGTACCGGCCGCCGAACCGTTTTACCGCGCGACGGGCGCGGAACCGCTTGGGCTCATGCTGCGGCGCCACTTTCTCTGCGAAGGACGGCGATTGCTCGCCATCGAGGATGAGCATTTCGGCGGGGAGACAGAGCTCGGCCTCACCGGCACCGGCGTATTGCTCGCCGCCCTCGAGCGCCCCCGTACCGGGACGATGCGCGACATCGCTGCCACGATTCGCGGCGAGCAGGATCGCATCATTCGAGCACCGCTCGAAGGCATTCTCGCGGTGCAGGGAGGCCCCGGAACCGGGAAAACCGCAGTGGGATTGCACCGCGCGGCCTATCTTCTGTTTACGCACCGCCGGAAGCTCGGCCGCCAAGGCATTCTCGTTATCGGACCGAATAGATTGTTCTTGCGGTACATCGAAAGAGTGCTTCCGGCGCTCGGAGAGTCCGGGGCGCGGCTGGTTCTGCTCGAGGATCTCGTCGACGGGGTGCGCAATGCGCATCACGAGAACCTCGATGCCGCGCGAGTAAAGGGCGACACGAGGATGACGCGCGTGTTGTCGCGAGCAGTGCGTGACCGCCAGCGACATGGCAACAAAGAGGCGACGTTGGAATTCGAGGGGTACAACTTGACGCTCTCTGGTCCCGATGTGTCGCGCGCAGTCGCGACGATCCGAAATCGCCGGGGGACTCACAACGCCCGTCACGCGATGCTTCGTCGGGCGCTTGCATCCGCTTTCTACGACGCCTACACAGCCACGATCATTGCGAAGGTCGGATTGCAGATCGAGACGCTTCCTCGACGAACGGCCGAACGCATGATTCGCTCCGATCCCGCGCTGAATCCCATCACCGACGACATCTGGCCGCTATTGACTCCGAAGCGGTTGCTGGCGGAGTTGTTGTCCTCACGCTCACTCTTGCGCTCTGCGGCGCAAGGCGTTCTCAACGAAGCCGAGATGGCTGCGCTCTATCGCGACGACGGCTCTGCGTGGACGGCGGCCGATATTCCTCTGCTCGACGAAGCATTCACGCTCCTCGGAGCACCGGTTCGCGACCGGCGACTTGCCGACGAGGACGACCTCGATGAGGTCGAAACCTTCGGTCACGTGGTCGTCGATGAGGTACAAGACTTGACGCCGATGGCGTTGCGGATGCTGGGACGCCGCGCCCGGTCGAGTTCGATGACTCTGGTCGGCGATCTTGCGCAATCGATCGGCGCCGTGCCGCCGGCTTCATGGGAGGACATCCTGTCGCAACTACCAACGGGACGGGGCATGAGAATCGAGGAGCTCACGATCAATTACCGAACACCCGGTGCAATCATGGACGTTGCCGCATCGGTTCTTGCGGCGGCGGCACCCGAATTGATCCCACCGGAATCCGTCCGATCCGGCAGCGAACCTGTGGCATTCCTATCGGCGCCCTTGGGCACGACGGTCGCTGCGCTGGCCGGCGAGCATCGTGGGACGGCACCCGGAACAATGTGCGTGATCGCCCCGCCGTCGCTCCTCGACGCGATATCCAAGGCGGTCGGTGCAACCGAAGACATCACCGCTCCGGTCTCGATTCTTCGAGTTGAGGACGCCAAGGGTCTCGAGTTCGACGAGGTTGTGGTGGTAGAGCCGGCGTTGATCGTCGACGAGTCACCGCAGGGACTACGTGCGCTGTATGTTGCGTTGACGCGCGCGACACACCGTGTGCGTATCGTTCATGAAAAAGCGCTGCCTGCGTCCCTCGCGCCCTGAACCCTCCAAAGCTCGGTGCTGCTGGACGCTGCGATGTTGCGTCAGCCCGAGGCTTCGGTGGCCAGGGGGTTGTGAGTCGTAAGGGCTGGGAACCGGCTGAAGTCGCGGTCGGCGGTCCAAAGTTCCCGAACTCCGTGCAGAAGGCAGAGAGCGGCTACGCGAGCGTCGTGGATCCTGGCTCCGTCGATCATGCCCGCCTCCGCGAGCCCTCGAAGCCTGAGCCAATACGATCCGGTTTCGGACAGGAGAACGAGCGACGGTGAGGAGAGCCAAGCATCAACCTGTTCCAAGGCGCCGGCGATCGAACTCGGAGGGTCGTAGATCCTTGGGTGAGTGACGATCGAGAAGAATTCGTGGATACATGGCCAGGGGATGGCCCACGCCGAGACTCCTTCGGCCAAGCCCCGGATCGCCGCGGCCGCGCCCTCGTGGAAGACGGCATCCCGGCGGTGGGCATAGACCAGGATGTTGGTGTCAATGCCGATCATCAGCCGCCGTCGCCATACGCCGCCCGGCGGATGTCGTCCCAGTCGGCACCGCGGTAATCGGCCTGGAGGCCGTTGCCATCCGCGCTTTTGTCCGGGAGGCGGAAGCTCGCCTGCTCCTCGTGCTCGGCGAGGGTTCTGCGCAGGCCTGCCTCCACGAGCGCGCGAAGCGTGGTTCCGTTGCGTGCCGCAAGCGCCCTCGCGGCGTCGAGAAGTGTCTCGGAAATCTCGATGGTCGTCTTCATATTGCTTACCATATCAGGCAACCCATCTCACCGGGGCCGCTACGGCCCTTTCTCTGTTTCATCCTCGGCAACGCTGGAGCTTGCCCCGGTTGCGCGGACGATGTATATATACATCGTGGAGCGGACGCAGATATACCTGAATTCAGAAGAGGCGCGCGCGCTCGAGCGGCTCGCGCGTCGGACCGGCCGGACGAAATCCCAGTTGATTCGGGAGGCAATCGACCAGACTTACCTCGGCTCGCGCCACGACCGTGAGCAGGTGATCACTGCTCTGCGCCGTGCGGCCGGCTCTTGGAGACGACGCAAGGAGACCGGTGCGGAGTACGTCGAGCGTCTCCGTAGAGGGCGCCTTGATCGGCTGCATCGTGAGCAGCCATGAAGCTCCTGCTCGACACGAGTGTCCTCATCGACGTCCTGCGCGGCCACGAGGGCGCCGTTGCGTTTTTGCACGACGCCGCGACTCGTGACGATGAGCTGTGGAGCGTCACGATCGTCCGCACCGAGGTGCTTGCCGGCATGCGGCCTCGGGAACAAGGCCCGACGATGGCGCTCCTGGACGCTCTTCGCTGGATCGAGGTCACCGTCGATCTCGCCGACGCGGCAGGCGCGCTGGGGCGGAAGTACCTTCGATCCCATCCCGGAGTTGACGTGGCCGACTATCTGATCGCCGCCGCTGCCCAACGGCTGGAGGCACGCCCGTGCACCATGAACCTGCGGCACTTCCCGATGTTTCCCGACCTCGAGGCGCCCTACGCCTGAACCGCCCGGTCCGTACCCGGCATCGAACGCGGATGCTACCCGGTGAGGAACCCGGTCTCCTCCGAGCAGCAGGAGCGTCGGCGTCGTCATAAACCGGAAGCGCTCCCGGAGCGCATAGAGCGGGCGGCCACCGGATCGGCGGCCACCCGCTCCGTTGGGGTGTCTATGCAACCGTGAAAGCGACTTCGATGAGGGTCTGGTTGCCGCCTCTCTCGATGGCGAGGACTTCGACCTTGTAGTCACCGCTTTGGAGAAATTCGGCGGGGACGGTGAGGCTGGTGGCATCGGCGGGGAGCGTTGCGTCCAGGACGCGCTTGGGGTCGTCTCGGACGACGAGCACCTGGTAGCCCTTGATGTCGATTCCGGCCGGGGACGTCACCGGCAGCCATTCCACGACCAGGGCGTCGGAGGGGACCGTCGAGCCCTCCACCGGGGAGGTGATCTCGGGTCCGGCCGGGATGTTATGGGTGAGGGTGACCAAGCTCTTCACCTTCACTCCGTCGATCGTCTCGCCGGCGAAGGTGTACCGGCCTGCGGGGAACAGCTTCTTGAATTCCGCGAAGGGGAACTCGCTGAACGGCGGTTCGCTCGACTCAGAGAACAATTCGGTGAGGCCGTAGCCTTTCAGCGGGCCGCGGTTCATGATGTCGAGGATCCTTTTTCCGTCCGGGCGCGTGATGCTGAACGACTTCCACGGCTCGTGATCCATGTTGACCTGAAGGCCGGCGTCGCCGTCTGTCCCGTTGGTCTCAACGATGAGGGTTGCCTTCTTGAACTCGACGGTCTTGGATGTGGCCGACACATGCTTGGCCACCCCGGCGAATGTCAGGGAGCCGGCGAGCAGCCCGGCGAGTGCGATCCCCGTAGCACGTTTCATGACTGGTTCACTCCCTTCGGTCTTCGGGCCGCTCGGTGCGGTCCGTGGATTGCAGGATGTCGGACGGACGCTGAGCGGAAGCTGAACGTGCCTGAACGCGCTTTCAGATGACCGCCGACGCGGGGGATACTGGGCGAGAGTCGATCAGCCGTGCGCGTCGGTGCCGGGGGGAAGGGTGATTGCGATCCGGGCCCCACCCAGCTCGCCGTCGCCGGCGGTAACCGTCCCGCCGTGCGCCCGGACGAGAGCGGCGACGATTGCCAAGCCGAGGCCGCTTCCGCCATCGCCCCGAGCGCGGGACTCGTCGAGCCGAACGAATCGTTCGAAGACCCGCTCGCGCTCCCCTTCGGGGATACCCTCTCCATCGTCGTCCACGGTGAGCACCACGGTGCCGTCCCCCACACCCAGCCCGAACGCGACACGATGGCGGGCGTGACGCGCCGCGTTGTCGCCGAGGTTGCGCAACGCGCGGGCGAGGCCGGCAGCGTCTCCGAGAACTCGGCCCGCCGACACACCCGTCGTTTCGATCCGCAAGTTGGTTGTCTCGCGCAGACGGCGGGCCTCATCGAAGACCAGATCGTCGAGGTCCACCGAACTGAGGTTGATCGCCAAGGTCTCCTCATCGGCCCGGGCCAGGAGGAGCAGGTCCTCCACCAGGCGCTGCACCCTGAGGTCCTCGGCGAGCACCGTCTCGGCAAGCTCGGCAGTCGTGGTGCGGTCGGGGTGCGCCAGGGCGACCTCGGCGTGCTGGCGGATGCTGGCCACGGGGGAGCGCAACTCGTGCGATGCGTCGGATACGAACCGCCGCTGACGCATCTGGGAATCATCGAGACGGGAAAGCATGCGGTTCATCGTCGATGCGAGACGCGAGATCTCGTCTCGCCGGTTCCCTTCAGGCACTCGGCGGTGCAGTCTCGCCGCGGATATCTCGTCGACCTCGCGGCGGATGGCCTCGACGGGAGCCAGGACTCTGCCGACGAGCTTGAACGTCGTGAGCGCAACCACCAGGAGCAAGAGCGGCAGGCCACCCAGAAGCAACCCTGTTACGACGTGGGTTGCGTCGTCCACCTTTTCGAGCGAACGGGCGACGATTACGGTGAGGCGGCCGGACCGCGTGCCGGCAGCGCGCGCCACCGCGACGAAGCTCTCGTCGTCGATCGGCGCGGCGATCACGGCTGTTTCGCCCGGGCGCAGCCTGGCGAGAGCAGGGCGACCCGCGACGTTCGAGCTCGACGCCACCACGTCGCCGTTCGCGTCGAGGATCTGGATCAACTGCTCGGGGTTCACGACGGCCAGCGACGGTTCCTGCGAAGCTTCGAGGACGGTGGCGACTTCGTCGGCTCGGATCTTGGCGGCGGTACGCGCAGCGTCGGTCAGCGTCTCCCTCATGAGACTCACGAGCGCGATCGATCCAACGAGCAAGGCGAGACCCACGACGACGACGGCCGATATCGTCGCGCGCGTCCGCACCGAGCCGGCGCGGGCCCGTACTCGTGAGCGCCCTCGGTCAGCCGCCATCGGCCGCCAGACGGTACCCAGCGCCCCGGATGGTCTCGATCGATGAGCGGTCGAAAGGCCGGTCCAACTTATTGCGCAGATGGCCGACGTACACCTCGACGATGTTGGGGTCACCTTCGAAGTCGTAGTCCCAGACGTGCTCGAGGATCTCGCGTTTCGACACTACCTCGCCGCATCGGCGCAACAAGAACTCCAGCATCGCCATCTCCCGAGGCGTCAACTCCACCTCGACTTCGCCCCGCGAGGCGCGCCTGGCTGCCGGGTCCAAACGCAGATCGCCCGCCTCGAGCACCGCCGGACGTTCCTTCGCCCCCCGGCGTATCAGCGCTCGCACATGGGCGACCAGGACCGGATAGGAGAATGGTTTGGTGAGGTAGTCATCGGCGCCGGTGTCGAGTGCCTCGACCTCATCCCATTCACCATCCTTGGCAGTGAGCATGAGGATCGGGGTCCAGACCCCCTCTTCGCGCAGCGTTTGGCAAACTTTGTAGCCGTTGACGCCCGGCAGCATGATGTCGAGCACAATGGCGTCGTAGGGGTTCTCGCGCGCCAGCCAGAGCCCGTCGGTGCCGTTCAAAGCGACGTCCACGGCGAAGCCCTCGGCCTCCAAGCCGTTGCGCAGTCCCGCGGCCAGCCGTTTCTCGTCCTCCACCACGAGCACCCGCATCTCTCTCCTCTCAAATGCCCAACCGGGATGATGGAACACCTCTGCTGAATTATCGCTGAACGCGAGGGGCCGAACCTTTTTGGGTCTTCAGGGTCCTTTCAGCAGCGGTACACGACAATGAGCCGGTCGCCACTTGAGGAGAGAATTGGATGTCAGCCGGGCTGCGGGTAACAATCGAGACGCGGGGAATAACGAAATCCTACGAGGGTGTCATAGCCGTCGAACCCATCGACCTCCGAGTCGAGGCGGGCACTGTACTCGGTTTGCTCGGGCCGAACGGGGCCGGCAAGACAACCCTAATACGGATGTTGACGACCGTTCTTCGCCCCGACGGCGGTGAGTTTGAGATCGCCAGCCTACCCCATACCAAACCGGCGGAGATACGCCGCCGGGTCGGCGCCCTCCCTGAGAGCGCAGGCTATCCGGCAGGTCAGACGGGAGAGGAGTTCCTCATCTTCCACGCCCGGCTGTTCGGCCGGTCGCGTGCGGATGCCCGCGTCGCCGCGCGGGCTCTGCTGGCCGAAGTAGGCCTTGCCGAGCGCGGCGGATCGCTCATCGCCGGCTACAGCCGCGGAATGCGCCAGCGGTTGGGGATCGCTCGCGCTCTGATCAATGATCCGCAAGTGGTCTTCCTGGACGAGCCGACGCTGGGTCTTGACCCGAGTGGACAGCGCCAGATTCTCGATCTCGTTTCGCGGATCGCCCGCGAGCAGGGCGTCACCGTGGTGGTGAGCACGCACCTGCTTTCCGAGGTCGAGCAGGTGTGCGATCGGGTGGTCATTCTCAATCGCGGCCGCGTCGTCGCCCAGGGCACCGTGGCCGAGGTCGCTCGGCACGCAGCGGCCCCGCGGCGCGCGCGCCTCCAGGTGCCGCCGGAGTTGCGTGGACGCGCATTAGAGGTTCTCGGAAGTGTCGCGGTGATTGCGGCAGCCGGCGCGGGAGACCGACCGGACGAAGTGGATCTGACGATGGCCCCCGGCGCGGAACTCTACTCGGCCGCACCGCAGACCCTGAGCCGGCTGCTCGAAGCGAATGTTCCCGTCGTTGGCTTCACGATCGAGGAGGGACGTCTCAACGACGTCTTCTTGGCGATCACCGAGGCGCTCTGATGGCCGATCGCGCGATCGGACAGCGCCGGGCGAGCAGCCGGGCAACGATGGTCGTCGCCGAGCGGGAGATCCTCGACCTGTGGCTGTCGGGACGCGGGGCCGCACTCACGCTCGCGTACGCCGTCCTGCTCAGCGTCATGACCTATGTCGTCGCCACCAACCAGGCCCTCAACTTCCTCGAGCAGCGTGAGGCGGTATACCTGACGCTTCAGGTCGCGGTCGCGGTCGGAGCCTTGCTCGTCTTGCTCGGATCGGCTGATGCGATCAGTGGTGAGCGTGATCGCGGGACACTCGAGACTTTGTTGCTGACGGCGGCACCGCGACGCGGGCTCGTCATCGGCAAGGGAGTAGCCGCGCTTTCGCTCTGGGTCGCGGCCTTCTTCGTCTCCGTTCCCTACCTATGGTTCGTGGGTCGCGGTGTTGGCGTCGTCGGTGTTGCCCTGGCCGGCGGCCTCGTGGTCGGCACGCTCTTGGCCCTGTTTCTGGCTGGGCTGGGGCTCCTGATCTCCGTGATCGCCTCATCGAGCCGGCTCAGTCTCTCGATCGGGCTATTCGCTCTGGGTGCTCTGTACGCGCCAACCCTGATGCCCGGGATCCAGAAGAGTTGGGTGGGCGAGCTGCTGATGCGGATTGATCCGATCACGGCCGGACTTCACTACTTGAGCAAGCTCATCGTGGACGCACACGGAGCCGGCCAAGACGCGAGCTGGCTGGTTGGACCGGCGATCGCCGCCGTCGTGGTACCCGCCGCGGCGCTGACGCTGTCCGGGCGTATCTCGCTGCGGTCGGGGAGTCGAGCATGAGACGAGCGCTCGTGGGACTCGCGCTGGCTGTGGCCTATACCCCGATGCCGGTCGCAGGCGCGTCGCCGGCCGCTACGGACCTTGCGGCTCCGACCGTCTTGTCCGTTGAGCTTGACCAGACCGCGCTCGACACGCGCATCGGTCGGAGGTTCACCTTTTCGTCGGTGGTTAGCAACCCGACCGGGCGCCCCTTGACCGGACTGATCGCCCATCTGAACGTCCTCAGCGTGGATGCCGGCGTCGTCGTCGATCCCGAGGATTGGTCGGCCGAACGGACACGATATCTTCCGGTCCTCGCGCCGGGCGTATCGGTGCAACTCCGCTGGGAGATCCAGGCGGTCAACAGCGGGCGCTTCATCATCTACGTCGGGGTCCCGGCGCGAGATGGGACGGGTCCCATCTCGGCGAGTCGCCCACTGGAGGTACGTGTCTCGTCTCGGCGGTCGCTCAACGCCGACGGCGTTCTGCCGCTCGCGCTAGGGATACCAGGCGCGTTGCTGTTGCCGGTCGTACTCATGATCCGCAGACGGCGCCGCCTCAGCAGGCCCGCCGCGTTCATTCTTGAGGTGCGATAATTTTGCTGCCCGCGAGCCTTGCAGCCCGTGTACCGTTAGAGGTACGCTACGTGTATGGCAAAGATCGTGCCGGTTCGTGAACTCCGAGCCGAGCTAGCCGACATTCTCGATCAGGTCGCCGATCTGCGCGAGCATGTCATTGTTACTCGGCGGGGCCGTCCGGCGGTGGCTATCGTTCCCATCGACGAATACGAAGCCCTTGAGGAGACGGCGGAGATCCTGTCCGACCCTCAGGCCCTCGCCGATATTCGTCGCGGTCGGGCGGAGATCAAGGCCGGCCGGACCCACACCCTCGACGAGATTCGCACCGATCACGCGAAGCGACGCCGACGGTCCTAGCCGGTGGCTCGTGTCTTTCTGACACGGTCGGCGCGATCGCAATTCCGCGCACTGGATCGGCGTCTTGCCGATGCCGTCCTCGAATCCCTGACCCTGCTCGAGGCCGGCCCCGAACTGGGGCATCTTCTTCGTGGGCGACTTGAAGGCGTCCTGGCGGTCCGGATCGGCGTCTATCGCATTCTCTACGAATTGCGTGACGGCAGGAAAACCGTTCGCGTGTTGAGCATCCGACACCGTCGCGTCTCCTACAAGTCTGATCCACGCTGATCAGGCCTCCAGGGGGTTCTCCCAGCGAACGCCGGGTAGGCGCGAGAAATCGGCATCGGAGGAGCACAGCGTCGCACCGTGCTCGATCGAAAGCGCGCCGAGGTGCGCGTCGGATGTGAGATTCCCGGCGGTGCCGTAGCGCGCCAGCAGCTCGCGCAGCAGCGCGGAGTGCCGTTCGCTGGGATGGACCACGATCGAGCACGGCTGCTCGAGCCATCCATCGATGACGGCGAAAGAGTCGTCGGCCGATAGCGGATGCTTGAAAACGCGCGGGTTGGTGCTCAAGCGTAGGAAGGCCAGCAGGACGATCCATGCGAACGCAAACGTCTCCGTGCCCGACAGACACTCCTCCAGCCATCGCTTGGCCCGTTTGTGGTGCGGGGACCGGGAGTCCAGAGCGTAGAGCAACAGGTTGACGTCGGGGAGCCTCATTTGCGCAGCTCGAGCTTCCGCAAGATCTCTTCGTCCTCCAGGGCGGAGGCAAACGCAAGGGCCTTGTCCAGGTCGATGCCTGGCCGAAGTCCCATCGCGGCCGCCGGCACCCGATAGCGGCGCGCCCGGCCTGCCTCGCGTCCGAGCCCTTCTCGCAGAACTGCGTTGATCGCCTCCTTGAACGAAAGTCCCCGCTCTCGGGCGAGCCGCCGAAGCCGGGCCGCGACCTCTTCATCCAGCGTCACCGTCGTCCTCATGAAGGAGCATCATAGCATCAATCTAACAGCATCAAGATGGCCGGACGAGGTGTGGGAGCACATCGGCTGCCGATGTGGGGCAACGACTGCCGCGCGAACTGAGACACCCGGAAGAAGAGACACGTCCCTTGACTGCATGCAGAGTGCATGCTAACGTCGCAGGCCATGTCCACGACTAATATTCAGATCCGAGGCGTGCCCGTTGAGGTTCGCGAGCAGGTGAGGCGCCGTGCGCGAAAACAAGGCCGAAGCATGAGCGAGTATCTGCTATCGCTCATCCGGCGCGATCTGAGCGTCCCTACATCCGAAGAGTTCGCTCGCCGGCTCGGGCGTCTGAGCGCCGTCGTTCTCGACCGGCCGGCGGCTCGCGATATCGAAGAGATCCGGCGCGAGCGCAATGCTGCACTCGATCCGCCGCGCCGGACCGAGGCTCGGCGAAACGGTTGACGCTCGTGATCGATGCCTCGGCGGCTGCCGAGGTGCTATTCCGCACTTCGCTCGGCGAGCAAGCGCTGGAGATGATCGGAGGCGAGACCCTCGTTGCGCCCGAACTCATCGATGCGGAAGTGCTGTCTTTCGTCCGCCGCAAGACGCTTCAAGGGATTGTCTCCCCGCAGCGCGCAGCGGAAGCGGTCGAGATGCTCGTCGAGTGGCGGTTCACGCGACTTTCTCACCGGCCGCTGCTCGCTGCGGCCTTCGAGTTGCGGGAAAACCTCACCGCGTACGACGCGCTCTATGTCGTGGCCGCGGTGGCCGTGGACGGTCAGATCGTGACGGCAGACGGTCCTCTGGCGCGCGCGCCGATCAATGTGGTGATCCATAACATCCGCGGGTAGTCTTGATCCGCGATCCGTTCATCCCAGTCGCGCATACCCACGCCGCGCACGAACCGATGGCCGGCAGCCGTCTCGAGATCTTCGACGGGTGTGGCCACTACCCACATCGCGACGCCCCCGAGACGCTCGCAGCCCTGCTCGCCGACTTCATCGGATCTACAGGTCCGGCGGCCGCTTCGACTGATCGGCTGCGCGCGCGCCTGGAGTGTTCTCCGTAGCGCCATTCCCGGAGTCGGCCACCCACGTCGTACCGAGCGACACCCTCGAGCAGCGACGTCGAACTCGACCGATGGATCACCGAGTCGGGCCCTGTGACCCGAAATTTCTATCCCGTTCGGCGTGATCAACTCGACGCGCGCGAACTGCCGTGGACTCCGCCCGGCAGCGCTGTTAGCTTCGAGCCGTCATCGTCTCAAAGGAGGACAACGACGTGTCGATCGCCGCACCGGTTCTGCTGCGCCCCTCGGGGATCGCGCTCTCACCCGATCGCCTCCGAACCGCGAAATTCGCCTTCACGACTCGCCGCGTTCCGCCGGGGATCGCCCGTGCCCTCGAGACGGATGCGTCGCCTCGCGCAGGCGACCTCGTGCTCGCCCGCGTCGATGAGCTCGGTGAGCACCAGCGCCTCGAACGCCCCGACGGCCGGCGCGCACGCATTTTCCCAGGCGACGAGATCGTCGTCTGCTTCGGCAACAGGTATGCGCCGGATCAGTTCGAGGCAGTCGTTCCCGACGATCTCTCGTCCTGCCATCTCGTTGCCGCAGGCGGCTTGGCGGCTCAAGCGCGTCTCGCTCATCGTGCGATGAAGGAGCCGACGCTGATCTCCCCGATCGGCCTCCTTCTGGACGCGGAGAGCCGGCGAGCCAACGTGGCCGACTGGGCGCTTGCGCCCATGTACGGCGACGACCGCCCGCCGCTCATGATAGCCGTGGTCGGAACGGCGATGAACGCCGGCAAGACGACCGCAGCAGCCGGCGTGGTTCGCGGGCTGGTGGCGCGTGGAATGCGCGTGGGGGCCGCGAAAGTGACGGGGACGGGCGCCGGGGGAGACGTATGGCTCATCGGCGATGCCGGCGCAAGTCCGGTACTCGACTTTACCGACGCAGGGCTTCCGAGCAGCTACCTGGCACCCCCTGAGATCATCGAGCGGTGTCTGCGAACCCTTCTTGGCCACATCGCGCGCGCGGGGGTGGACGCGGCGGTGCTTGAGGTCGCCGACGGACTGTTCCAGCAGGAAACCGCCGCTCTCCTCTCCTCGCCGCTGTTCGCCGCGGCCGCCGGCGCGGTGATATTTGCGTCGGGGGATGCCCTCGGCGCCGCTGCGGGTGTCGAATGGCTTCGGGCCCGGGGGTTGCCCGTCGTCGCCGTGAGCGGGCTGCTCACCCGTTCCCCGCTCGCCACTCGCGAGGCGGAGCGCGCGACGGACCTTCCGATCCTCTCGGCCGAGGATCTCCGCGACCCGGTCCGAGTAGGACGGGTCCTGCCGCCGCTGTGATACCCGAGCCGCTGCGCTCGGGCCGCCTGCTTGTCTTCGCGCTCGTGACGAACGGCCTCGCTCAGGGAGCTATCGCCATCGTGACGCCTCTCATACTGTGGAAGGGGATCGGCCGGATCGTCCGTCGGGGAGACGTCTCTCCGGGTGTCACTCTCTTGTTCGCAGCCTTTCTCACTGCTTCCGAGCTGGCCCGGCGTGGAGCCCGGGTGATCGAGCGGCGACACGCGAAACGCCTCGCGCGAGCGATCGGGGGGAGCCGAGCGCGGGTGCGCGCCATCGCGGCGGGGCCGGCTGCGGCTTGCGGGATCGGGGCGACCATATTTCTCGTCCCGTACGCCGGATTCGCGGCCGCGATCGGCGTGGCGGCGGGAGCATTCGCTCTGTTCGCCCTTCGCCGCCGGCCGGGAGATGCTTCACGCGATAGGAGAGGGTTGGCGACCGCCGAGATATCCATCGCCGCCGTGCCCGCCGTCGTGCTCGTCGTCGGCGGTCTCCAGGCCGCTGCCGGCCACGCGGATCCCGGCGCGGCCATCGCGGCGCTCATCGTGTCGCGGCGCACCGCGTCGCCGCTCCGGCGTCTCACGCGGGCGTTTCTGAAACGCAATCGGCAACCGTTGCCCGGGCGTTCGGGATCTAGAGAACGGGCGTGAGCACGCTACCGGACGGAGCGGCTCAGAAGGTTACGGTCGCGTCGTTGGAGCACGTGCTGGTGCTCGCCTCGCACACCTTGTAGGTGTAGCTCCCGCTGCCCTTCTTCCCGATGTTGTCGTTGTGGGTACCGTCGTTCGTTGTCGTCGTGATCTTGACACCGTTGCGGTAAACGTCGACGTCGGGCGAGGACGCGCCGCTCCAGCTCAGATCGGTGTGCTGGAGGCCCTTGACCTTGTAGCCGCTCGCCGTCAGCGAGATGCCGCCACCGCCGGAGCTAACCGTGACACTCCTCTGCTCCTGGTCACTCGCGCCGCCGTTGTCTGAAACCGTCAAGGTCACGGTGTAGCTACCTCCGCCGGCGTAGGTGTGCGAAGCTGTGACGCCGCCGGCGGTTTGCCCGTCGCCGAAGCTCCACGCGTAGCTGCTGATCGTTCCGTCAGAATCGGATGAGCCGCTTGCATCGAAGCTGCAGGCGAGGTTGGTACAGGTGTGGGTGAACGACGCCGTGGGGAGCGTGTTGCCGCCTCCACCGCCGGTGTTGAGGAAAGCCATGTACAGCAGCCGGTTGGGTGATCCGGATCCCCCGCTGGAGACCGTACCGGTCGTGGCGTTATCGACGATGGCCGCGTGCACGGTAGCCGGTGACGCGCCGGGACTGCCTTGCAGGTAGAGCGCCGCGGTGCCGGCGACATGGGGCGTGGCCATCGAGGTGCCGCTGATCGTGTTGGTCGAGGTGTTGCTGTCGTTCCAGGCCGAGGTGATGCCGTCGCCCGGAGCGAAGACGTCCAGGCACGGTCCGTAGTTCGACCACGAGGGCTTCGCGTCGCTCTTGTTGGTCGCGCCCACGGTCAGCGCCTGGGCCACACGCGCGGGCGAGAGACCGCACGCGTCCTGTGCGGGGAAGGGGAAGCGCGCGTTTCCGGCCGCGACGGCATAGGAGACGCCGTCGGCTATCGACGTGCGCACAGCGTCGTCGATCGCGCTGCTGGCACCGCCGCCGAGGCTCATGTTCGCAACCGCGGGTCCGCTGGTGTGGTGGCCTGTGACCCAGTCGATGCCGCCGACGACGGCGGAGGTCGAGCCGCTGCCGTTGCAGTCGAGAACACGCACGCCGATCAGCGAGACGGCCTTGGCGACGCCGTAGTTCGCCCCACCGATCGTGCCCGCGACGTGGGTGCCGTGGCCGTTGCAGTCCTGCGCGGTCGAGTCGCCGTCGATCGTGTCGGTCCCGTAGGAGGCACGCCCGCCGAACTCGCTGTGGGTGATCCGGATCCCGGTGTCGATCACATAGGCGGTCACGCCGGAGCCGGTCGGATCGTAGACGTAGGTTCCGTTCAGGGGCAGGTTGCGCTGGTCGATCCGGTCCAGGCCCCACGCCGCGTTTGCCTGCGTCGTGTCGGCTCGCACGATCCCGTCTTGCTCAACGTAGGCGACGCGCGGGTCGCGGCTGAGCGAGAGCGCGGCGGTCGCCGACAGACGTGCCGCGAAGCCGCGCAGTGCATTCCCGAATACGTGGGTGACGGTGCCGGCGTGCACACGTGCCATCGAGGCGGCTACATGCGCAGGATTCCCCGCCGCGTCGTCATTGAAGATGACGATGTAGCGGCCGGGGAGCGGCTGGGCGGCCTTGCGAATTCCTCCGGTCGCGGCGCGCGCGGTGACGGCGACCGCAGAGACGACAAAGAGCACGGAAAAGAGAGAGACGCAGCCCAGCTTTAACGACCGACGCATATCAAGCCCCCGAAAGCCCACGGGTCATATTCTCTGTGGTTCCTTCGCCCGCATCCGAAGAAAGCCTCGTCAGTGTACGGCGGCGCGTGCCTGGTGAATAGAGGCCCGCGGGGACACGAAATAACCAATCGCGTGGACATAGCTCAACGCAACAGACAGTTCGGAAGGCGACTCCAGAACCGAGGGAACGTTTGTCCGCCTCAGGGCACTAGCCATCCCTCACTCCGGCGCGTTGCTGTTGGTGCTAGTCCACGAAGGTTACCGCCGCCCCCGAGCCCGGAACTGTCGCAAGGGCTTTGTCCCGGGTAAGGAGTGGCGCTCCAAGCGCCTCCGCGAGCACCAAGTAGAGAGCATCGTACACAGTGACGTTTTCTCGCAGGTCGAGAGCGCGCCCCAGGAACGGCCCGTGAGGATAGCGAGTGAGAGGCAGCTGCGAGAGCCGCACAAGCCCGAGTCGGGCGCGTGCTGGACTCAGCTCGCCCCGGAACGCATGGCGACGAAATACCTGTGCCACCTCGACGTCGATCAAGTGAGGAGCGTGCAGGTCCCCCTCGTGTTCGCGCACGTGTCCGGCGATGATCTCGGCGACGGGTGGGGTGTCGAGGAGCAGGTCAACTACGACCGACGCATCGAGCACGATCACCGGGCGGCCCGCTCCGCACGAACCGCCTCCGTCGCACTCTCTGATGGCGTCACAGAGCCGTCGGCCTTGATCGCAGCGATGATCTCGTCCAGGGTCGGGCGACCGGCAGCCTTTTTGATCTCCCGAAGGATGTAATCGGACAGCGATATCCCTTCCTGGGCAGCGCGCACCTTCAGCGTTCGGTGGACCTCCGCAGGAACGTTGCGGACCTGGATCATTTTCGATTTCATGTGCTGCACACTATGTCATGTGCTAAGCATGTCAACTCCAGTCGCGCCGAAACGGGATTGAAATTCCGGGCGTGGCGCACAGGCCACGCATTCCTCTCTGCGAGCCTGTGCGGACGAACAGATCACCCAAGCCGGCGGACGGTGAGTCGGCGCACCTCGGCGATGCGTTCGTAATCCCGGTCCACGTGGACGACGCCGAGCCCGTGGTGCAGCGCGGTTTCGGCGATGAGCAGGTCCGGGATGGGCGTGCGGTGCCACATGCCGTGGTGGTGCGCAAGGTCTTGCTGGAGAGCAAGCGCCCGGTCTAGCAGGTCTGGGGGAGCCGCGATCGCCGCGAAGGTCTTAGCCAGCTCTGATTTCAGCCGGTCGTAGTCCTTCGCGGACCGCGCCGAATACAACTGCTCAAGTTCACTCACCGGGCATACGTACAAGCTACCGGCCAACTCCCCGAGTTCCTCGGCCACACCAGGATCGGCGGCCCGCGCGGCCGCGCTCTTGTCCAGAACCCAGCCGGCTACCGCCACATCTCCTCCGAGGAGAGCACGTCGAGGTCGGCCATCCCCGGCAGCTTCTGGAGGTAACGAAGCTGACTATCCGCTCGTCTCTGCTGCTGGCTCTCCGCCTGTTCCGCCGCACGCCGCAACGCCTCTTCCACCGTGGCCCGTGTGCTCCTGGCGCCCAGAGCACGCTTGGCCCGGGCCAACAGCTCCTCATCCAGCTCGATCGTCGTTCGCTTCATTATGTACATACACTATCTGTCTGATGTACATAACACAAGGACAAGCAGTCGCCCGGCCGCAGCAAAGAATGCTTGATTCTGGAGGGAATACCGAGGCCCACTACATGTTCTACACATGCTACTGTATGTGTATGTTAGGGAGGCGGTTACAGATCCTGCTCGATGAAGATCGTTTCGCCCGGGTCGCGCGGTGCGCGCGGGACCGGGGTGTCTCGGTCGCGCGGGTGATGCGCGAGGCAGTCGACGCACTGCTCCCCGCCGTCACGACCGAGAAGGCGGCTGCCGCTGAGAAGATCCTGAGTGCCGAGAAGATGCCCGTACCGGATATCGAGGAGATGCTCTCGGAACTCGACGAGTGGCGGGGTCGCCGCGGTTGATCGTGGTCGACACGACCGTTCTGGCGTACGCGGTGGGAGCTGCGCATTCGCTTTCGGAGCCGTGCATGCAGCTCATCGAAGCATTGGGGAAGGGCAGGGTTCAGGCCACGACGACTCCTGAGGTTATCCAGGAGTTCGTCCACGTTCGGGCCAGGCGGCGCTCTAGGGCCGACGCAGCCGCGCTGGGCGGGTGGTTCGCCGACTTGCTCGCGCCGCTCATTGTCGTAGATGCGAACGCGTTGTCGGCCGGTCTTCAATTGTTCGACCGCCTTCCGAGACTCGGCGCTTTCGACGCCGTTCTCGCGGCGACTGCCATCAGTGCCGGCGCGGCTGCTCTGATATCCGCGGATGCGGGGTTTGCTTCGGTGGGCGAAGAGCTTCGCTGGCTGGACCCCTCCGCCGCGGCGGCGCAGTTGATCGCCTGACAAGGCACGAGCGTGTCGGCCGAGGATCTCGAGCTATCTCTTCAGCAGGCGGGGCGTCCAGGCAATTTGACTAGAACTAGACTCGGCGACGCCTGTGGGATCAGCTGGTGTTCATGGCCGTCCACGTCTTGCCTCCGTCTGTTGTCTGGAAGACGCTTGTTGAGTCGGCGGCAAAGGCAACCTTCGGATCCACCGGACTGATCGTGAGCGAGGTGATCTCTGCGTTGGCGGGGAGGCCGGCTCCCGCATCGGCCCATGTTGCGCCACCGTCGTTCGAGTTCTTCATCCCACCTTGGGCGAAGACGAGGAAGTGCTTGCCGTCCTTCGGGTCGGCACCGATCGCGATCGCCCATCCCTTACCGAGGCCTTGAACTTTCTCCCACATAGTTCCGCCGTCGGTCGAGCGGTATGCTCCCGTCGCAGTCCCGGCGTAGACAACGTTTGCTGAGGCGGCTCCGGACAGGACGTAGATCTGCCGTTCGATGCCTTGCATGCCAAGCGCGGACCAGGTCTTGCCGCCGTCGGTGGAGCGGAACGTTCCGCGTCCGCCCGAGTCCCATCCCCACAGGCTGTTGGCGTCGGCGAAGCTCACCGCCATCGTGTGGAAGTCCACTGGAGGGTCGGCGACATCGGACAGATGCGTCCACGACGCGCCGTCGGTAGACGATTGCACCCCGAGCGACGGACGAGCGGCAGAGTGTCCGCTGCGATACATCACGCCGACGTTGGGCTCCAGACTGAACCCCATGTGGTCGTTGCGATCGGTGCTCGCGTAGACCCAGCCGCCGCCCGCTTGCCTGATCAACCCGAAGTGCGTAGCTACGTGCAGGACGCCCTTGGAGTCCACGCCCAGCCCGTGGATGTGCGAAATGGTCGCCGGCTGTCCGGCGGCGCTCTTCGCAGGCTCATCTATCTGGCTCGAAGAGCACGCCGCCAGCGTCAAGGCGATTCCGGCCATCCCTGCGAAAAACTGGGACCCCTTGCTCGTCATCATCGTCCTCCAGTGCTCGGCAAGCGTACCCACGAGGGCAACTTGAGAGACCAAGCATCGCTTTTCCTAGATCGGTGGCCATCCCAGCCCCACGCTTATCACCGCGACGACGGCTCCTGGGATCGGTCGAGATCCGCGCGCAGGCGCGCGTTCTCCTCTTTCAAGTGTTCTTCGTTGGTCGAAGGCAGTTGCTGATGGCCGGCACGCCGACGCATGAGCAGCATAGGGACAATGCACATGCCGATCGGACATGCGAGTGCGAGCAGCACGGGTAGCAATGAACGCACGGAAGGTCCTCCTCAGTGGCCGGATTAAAGTGACCGAGTACCGAGAAAGGATCAGATCAAAAGCGCACAGAGGGAGATCGGGTCGGGCGCCCGGGCGGTTGCAAGCACACGGCGTGGTGCCGGCGACCGGGGGGCCGCTCCCGGCGAGAGGTACAGGGTCCGGTGCGGCCTGCCCATCAGGAAGAGGCCGAGCAGGATCGCGAGCGTGAAGCAGCAGGCCATGCCGATGCTCATGGGTGCATCGCTTTGGGACATCGGCAGTGCCAGGCAGACGAACACCCCGAACGCCAGCACCAGGATGGCTACCCGCAGAACGAGCGGCAGTTTCACTACCTTCATTGCCGAGATTGTACCGACACCGCGTTCAGGGCGACGACGGTGTCGCTCCTTTCCTTGAACTTGACCAAGGGGCCGCTTGCGCAATACTGTACCCATACCCCCCTAGGGTATCAACAAGAAAGGAGCGAAGGAGCGACCGTGCCGGAGATGGAGGGACTGGAGAAGCGCGTCCTGCGAAGCGGCATGTGGAAGAGCCTCACTCAGAAGGCCATCCTTCCCTGGATTCTTCGCTTCGCGGATCTTCCCGAGGACGCGCGGGCACTGGAGGTGGGATCGGGCGGGGGCTTCAACGCCGAGGTGTTGCTCGAACGCTTCCCCGACTGGCGCCTGACGGCCAGCGATTACGATCCCGAGATGGTGGACCTTGCGCGCCGCCGGCTCGCGCGGTTCTCAGACCGAGCCAACGTTGAGCAGGCCGACGCGACCTCACTGGCTTTCCCCGGTGGGATCTTCGACGTAGTCATCGCGATCTTCGTTTGGCACCACGTCGGGGATTGGCGAGAGGCGACCGCCGAGGTGGCGCGGGTCCTGAGGCCCGGAGGCACGCTGCTGCTGGTCGATCTGGCGGCTGGGTTCTTCCCGGCCCCGGTCGCGAAGCTTTTTCCCCCAACGACGCGCTACCGCGTGTCAGAGGTTCGAGACGCGTTCGCCGGAGCGGGCTTTTCGAAATGGAAGATCGCGCCCGCCGGGCCGCTCCTGTACCGGGCGCTCGCGCGGAAATGCTGACGGCCTTTGGTGTCGCCTCGCTGAGCTTCATGATGCTCATGTACAGCCTCGAGCGGCGAGGGCCGCGCTTCATCCTTGCCTTCGCCGCCGGTTGCGCGCTCTCGAGCGCCTACGGCTTTCTTTCGGGTGCCTGGCCCTTCGGCGTCATCGAGGCCGTCTGGTTCGTGATGGCATTGGGGCGGTATTCCCGCGCTGTGTCACATGCGCCCCGCCGGTCGTAGTGGTCGATACTTCGGGGTCGTCCTTGTACCGAGCAAGCCGAGCAGACCGGACAAACTAAAGCTCTCCGCCGCCCTGCGCCCCGGTTGTCTCCGCGCTGACGTAGTGACGCCTCTTTCTCCTTGTCGCGATCCAACCTTGTCGCGAGCGCAGCGCTCGCTGTGTGGATCGGATCGTCGTTTCGGTAGGCGTAGAATCGGCGCCGGGATGCGCGTTCGAGGTCTCGCCCCCCGGCCCTGATGGATAGCCCGTCGCCCCCGGCCGGCATCACGGTTGGCAAGGACGGCCTGGCCCGCTGCTGGTGGTGCGGAGACGATCCCGTGTACCGCCGTTACCACGATGAGGAGTGGGGCCGCCCGGCCGCCGGGGACCGCCCCCTGTTCGAGAAACTCTGCCTGGAGGGGTTCCAGTCGGGTCTGAGCTGGCTGACGATCCTACGCAAGAGAGAGAACTTCCGGAAGGCATTCAAGGATTTCGAAATCGACACAGTGGCGCGTTTCACGGCGGGAAGCGTCGATCGCCTGCTGGCCGACACCGGCATCGTGCGCAACCGAGCGAAGATCGAGGCGACGATCAAAAACGCCCGCCGCTGTCGCGAGCTGAACGAGGAGTTCGGTAGCCTGGCTGCTTTCGTGTGGCGCTTCGAGCCGGAACCTTCCTCGCGGCCTGTGGTCGTGGATCACGCGGCCTTGATGCAGTTGAGCCAGAGCCCCGAATCCATAGCGATGAGCAAAGATCTGAGACGTCGCGCGTGGTCGTTCGTCGGGCCTACGACCGTCTACTCGTTCATGCAGGCGATGGGTTTGGTAAACGATCATCTCGAGGGGTGCCACGTCCGAGCGCGCGTCGAGCGGGAACGTGCCCGGTTCTGCAGACCTCGGCCGAGGTGAGCCCCGCTGATCGGGATCAGGCCGTCGCCGGCACGGCGTTTCGGCGCCCCGGAAACGGAGAGGAGCCTCCCCAGGCTCCCCCCGCCTCCGAAAGTTCGTTACACCTGTGCGTAGACTTCGTACCTCTCGACGTTCTTCACTTCGAAGCCGAGCTTCTCGGTTGAGGTCTTGCGCAACTGCGACGCAGCGGCCTCACTCGACTGCAGGTCCTTCTCGGTCTCGAAAAGGGTGAGACCAAGCATGATGCCGCTTTTGCGATCGGCGCACCAATACCCACCCTTGAAGCCTTCCATGACCTTGGCGCCCGGAATGACGTCGTTCTCGACAAGGCGAATCGCTTCGTCGAGCTTGGCCGGTGTGCCTTGGATCGTCGTGATTCTTGCGAACATATGTCTCTCCTCTCGGTTGGTTACCGATACTAGTCGAGTCCCAGGAAACTAGCAAATTACTTCTAGAAATATTGAGCTAATAAATATATCTGCGTGGTCTTACCGGCGCTTTGCTCGGCCGCGCTTACGAGGGTCCCGGTCGACGAGGAGAGCCAGCACCTCGCCGATCGTCCGCTCCCGGCCGACGCCTTCTCGCACCGGCAGGTGAGTCTGGATTTGGTAGCGATTGCGCCGGCCGTCCTTCTCCTTCACGATGTAGCCGGCGTCGGTCAGATCTGTGACGATTCCGTAGGCGCTGCGCTCTGTAATGCCGAGCGCGCCGGCGATGTCACGCAGTCGCACCCCGGGGTCGTTGGCGATGCACACGAGGGCCCGGGCGTGGCTGGTGAGGAAACTCCACGCTCCCATAGCGATCTATTATAGCACAGTGGTTCTAGAAATAATCTGCTGGTAATCGAACACTCGACCAACGATCCCGCCCCGCCCACCGAAAGTGTGGTTCTTGCCTTCTTTGACTCGGTGATCGATAGTCGGCGGCATGACGTTGCCGCGCCGGCCAAATTCATCGCCGCGGTTTCCGATCTCGGAGGGAGGAGCGATGGCATCGATCGACCCTGAAGGAGTAGAGACGCGCGCCATCGACGCGCTGGTGGACTTCACCGGCACGTCGGTGCTCGAGATCGGCGCCGGGGATGGGAGACTCACGTGGCGTTTCGTCGACAAGGCCAAGTCCGTCCTCGCGCTCGACCCGCTGGAGCGGGACGTGCTTCGCGCCAGGCGGGCGACCCCTGCAAGGCTCCGCTCGCGTGTCAGGTTCCTGTTGGCAGACGCGACGGCGTACTCATACCCTCGGTCGCGGTTCGACGTCGCCGTGCTCTCCTACTCGTTGTGATGACTGCCTCTCGAGGGCGTCGTGCACGTCCTGAGGCAGATCCACAAAGCCCTGCGAGCCGGGGGAGTTCTCCTCGACGTCCATCCGCAGCCTGAGGATCCCCGGGTCGAGATTCTTCGGGGGGATCGCTCCAAGCCGGTCGGCGTCATCGACTGGACCGCCGACAGTCGCGATATCCGGGACGCCCGTACGCGCCTCGCGTCGATGCAGCGCGCGGGGCTCTTCCACCTCGAACGCAGAAGAATTTTCGAGATCCGGATCTACCACGAGAGCGTCGAGGCATGGCTCGAGTACCGCCGTGAGCGCGGCTCGTCGAGCGTGATCCATCCCGACGTGCTGCGCGCCGCCCGCCGAGGGATGCGCGGGCCGGGGAGCCGGCTGGTCATCCGCGAGCGCATTCGCGCGAGCGTCTTTCGTCGAAGCGATCCGCCGTGACCGGGCGCGGCAAGAACCTGATGGCGGTCCCGGGCCGCTGTTCGCCCCAGAGTTTGTAGGCGATGGCGCTTGGGGCCTGATGATTGTCATCTCGAGCCGAGGATCGTCTACTCTCCGTAGACGACAACGGGGGGAGGCGGTCATGAGACGCACAGTGGTTGGGGTTTGCGTTTTGTTCCTGGTGGGGCTCATCGGCCCGACGGCGTGGGCGGACCCACCGAGCACCGGAAACGTTGAAACGTTGCGGACCTACGATCCCGATGCCTTCCAATTGCCCGAGGGTCTTGCCGTCGACAAGCGCGGGCGCATCTACCTGACGATGACGTTCCTAGGTGAGCTGCGGCGCATCGACCCCGACGGCTCCGAGCGCATCGTCGCCACCTTGCCGACCGGTGGAGGTTTCGGCCCGCTCGGGCTCGCGGTAGACGCACCCGGCAACGTCTACGCCGGCGTCGTCACCTTCGACCCCGACACACACGGCGTGTGGAAGGTCACGCCTTCGGGGGAAACGACCCGGCTGCCGGGCTCCCAGGCGATCGCCTTCCCGAACGGTCTCGCTTTTGGTGATCGAGGCACCCTGTATGTCACCGACTCCACCGGCGGCGCCGTGTGGCGGATACCGAAGGGAGGCGGCGCGGAGCTGTGGGTGCAGAGCCCACTGCTCGCAGGCGATGGGAGCGCTCCGCTCCCGTTCCCGGTCGGTGCCAACGGCATCACATTCGTCAAGAACACCGCGTACGTGACCAACACCGAGTTGGCGAGTGTCGTGGCGATCCCGGTGGGTGCGGACGGGTCTCCCGGCGCGCCGGTGGTGCTCGCGCAGACTGCAGCACTGGGCGGCGCAGACGGCGTTGCGCCGGACGTGCACGGCAACCTGTATGTGGCCGTGATCGCGCAGAGCACGATCGTGCGAGTGGCCGCCGGCGGCAGTGAAATCTCCCTCGTCGCCGACGGCAGCGACGGCCTCGACTACACATCGAGCGTGGCGTTTGGAACCGGCCTCGGAGAGCGCACCACGATTTACGCGGTCAACTTCTCGGTCGGCCCGTTCTTCGGGGATTCCCGCACCCACGGCCCGGCCTTGCTCGCGGTGGATGCCGGCGTACCGGGACTGCCGCAACCCTGATAACGATCGCCACGAGTGGTACCAACTTCTGTTGAATGTTGCGGCCGGAGGCCAGCCGGGTGGCCCGGTCCCCATCTTAAATTAGACCTAGATTTAGGTGACGACTAACCGGGCGGCCATGTCGCCGTCCTCTTCACCCTCGGCCTGTACCTTCGGACTCTCGGCGTCGGCGTGCGGCCGGCAATAGAGGATGTAGGTCCCCGGCTTCGCCGGAATGGTGATTAGCGTCTTGTCTCCCGGCGTCATGGTCACGTCGATGTCGAGCTCGTCCACGGTGAACGTGTGAAGAAACGGATCGCGGCTCTTCGCGAGCACCTTGGAACCGCCGGCGATCGAGTACTCGCGCCGGTCGAACTTGAAATCCTTCATGATTACGGTGGTGTCGGTGCCGGTCGCGTCGGCCGACGTCCGTCCGGCCACTGTTAGGATCGCAGATACCAGACCAAGAGTGCCCACGACCCCGACGACGGCGCGGACCCAAGTCCGCTCCCCGCCGGTGGCGTGATCGGTCAAATGACCGCGTCGCTTTGCCACGATCGACGCGATACTTGCGACGAGAGCTAGCAAGCCACCGGGAATAACGAGTAGGGCGGGAGCGAAATCGAAGAAGCTCTGGGGCGCTTGAATCCCGAATGCCGTCCAGAACAGCATGAACGCGATAAAGAATCCGACGACGGCGCCGACGATCTTTGCCCAGGTGCCGAACCGGGCGACGAGATAGGCAGCCAGCAACCCGGCAACTCCCGGGATGAGGAAGAACACGGCTTCGGATCCGATGGCCAGGCCCCATATGAGGCCGGCGGCCAGCATGAGGAGCGGCCCGAGCGCCGCCATGACCAAACCGAGTGTCGCGAGCCGCGTCCAGCGGGGAACGGCCCTGAGCGAAGTCCCAGGTTCTACAGCCATATTCCAACTCCAGTGTCGTCGGCCGGCCCTAACGATGGTCAACGATAGCGTGCAATCACCGAAATAAAGCGGAACACGGCGTGCCGGGCGGCAACTCCCCGGCGGTCAGGGTTTCTGCTCGGCCTCCCACTCCTGCGCGCGCCTGGCCATCTCCTCGGGCTGAACGTCTTCGATGTGAGTCGAGATCCACCACAGATTTCCGAGGGGGTCTCGCACGCCGCCGTTGCGGTCGCCGTAGAACTGGTCGGTCGGTTCGCGCAACGACGTGGCGCCGGCCTCGAGCGCACGCCGATAGGTCTTATCGACATCCTCTACGTAGAGATTGATCATGGCCGGCATCACGAGGCCGTGCTCGCTCTCGGACGCATCTGCCAGCATGACGATCGAATCACCGATTCGGATCTCAGCGTGAGAGATCTTGCCCTTGGAGCCGTCCATGCGGACGGTTTCCTCCGCACCAAACGATTGCTTCACGAACTCCAAAAGCTTGTCGGCCCCGTCGACCAGCAAATACGGCGTGACGCTGTGGTAACCCTCGGGGATCGGCTTCACGGTCATCGCAGCCTCCTCATTCTTTGCGGGCAAGGAAGTATCGCAGAAGCCCGGCGGCCGGCGCGCCTCCGGAGCCGCTCTCGCCGGAGGACCGAGTCCCGAGCGCTAGCGCTTTCTTCCACCGCTTCGTGTGAGCGAGGGTTTCCTGGGCAGATGTCGGAGTCCCATCCAGGCCAGCGCGGCGATGTGACTCGCGACGCTCTCGACCGATGGAGTGCGTGCCTCCGTCCACCACTGACCCACGAACGTAACCATTCCTACGAGCGCGTGCGCGTAGATCGGCGCGTTCCTTGCATCGTATCCGGCGGCCTTGAACTCGGCGACGAAGACCTTGGACACGCGTTCCGCAACCTCGTTCAAGAGTCCGGACATCCCACCGCCGGCGGTCGTTACCGGCATGTCTCGCGTAAGCACGGCGAAACCGTCGGGCTGCTCCTTGACATAGGAGAGAAACGCCAGCGCTGCGCCTTCGAGCCGCTCGCGAGGGGAGCCCGAAGAGATGGCCTCTGAGATGCTGGCCACGATGTGCTCCATCTCGCGATCGATGATTACGGCATAGAGGCCTTCCTTCCCGCCGAAGTGCTCGTACACGATCGGCTTGGAGACCTTTGCGCGCTCCGCAATCTCCTCGACCGATGCCGCTTCGTAGCCCCGCTCGGCGAACACGATGCGGCCGATCTCGATCAGTTGCGCGCGGCGAGCCGATGCGGTCAGACGGCTGGGTCGCTCCTCGATTCCCATGGGTTGACAACTATACTACGCGAGCGTAACCTACGATTTCGTAAGTTACGGGAACGTAGCAAGCAGAGGAGGTCTGGTCATGCCGCAGGCAGCCGTCGCGCCGGCCGATACGCTTCGCGAACTCCAGCCACTGGCCGCAAGAATGCTCGACCGGCATCTCTCGGCCGCTCAAGAGTGGTTTCCCCACGAGTACGTCCCGTGGGAGCAGGGCCGCAACTTCACGCTGGAGCCATGGGAGCCCGGCGACAGCCGGCTGGGCGACGTGGCCCAGACTGCTCTCGAGCTGAATCTGCTGACCGAAGACAACCTGCCCTACTACCACCTTGCGATCTGGGAGACGTTCGGCGGTGAGGGTCCCTGGGGGGAGTGGGTGCGGCGCTGGACTGCGGAAGAAGGCCGGCATTCGATCGCCATACGCGACTATCTCACCGTGACGCGCGGGATCGACCCGGTGTCGCTCGAGCGGGGCCGGATGGAGCACGTCTCCCGCGGGTATTACCCGGCGGGAGACTTCACCCCGCTCGATGGTCTGATCTACGTGACCCTGCAAGAGCTGGCCACGCGGATCTCCCATCGCAACACCGGAGCCGTCACCGGTGACCCCCATGCGGAGAAATTGATGTCCCGCATCGCGGTCGATGAGAACCTTCATTACGTCTTTTACCGCGATGTGACCGCCGGAGCTCTCGAGGTGGACCCGTCATCGACCGTGTGTGCGATGCGGCGGCAGGTGCTGGGATTCGCGATGCCGGGGCTCGAGTTGCCGGACTTTCGCGCAAAGGCCATTCGGATAGCGAAAGCTGGAATCTACGATCTGCGAATCCATCACGACCAGGTTCTACTTCCGGTGCTGCTCAAGCAGTGGCGCTTGGAGGAGCTTGTGGGACTCAACGACGAAGCCCAGCAGGCCCGAGATGAGATCATCCAGTTCCTTCCGATGCTGGATGCAGCGGCAACTCATTACGAGGAAAAGCGCGCGGCAGCGACCAATTGACCCTCAGGACCTGACGAGTCGAGCAATCGCCGCGCTCGCCTCTGCCACTTTCTCGCTCGCGTCCGCCGCTCCCGACGCAAGGGCGTCGCGAACGCAATGACCGAGATGATCTTCGACCAAAAGGAGCGCCACCGCCTGCAGCGCCTTGGTGGTTGCGGAGATCTGCGTCAGCACGTCGATGCAATAGGCGTCATCGTCCACCATCCGCCTGAGCCCGCGCACTTGGCCTTCGATCTTGCCCAAACGCTTGAGCACCTCGTCCCGGTTGCCGCTGTATCCCTGCATCGCTCCACCCTTTCCCATCCCTGAGATGTTAATACCCCCCAGGGGTATGTCAAGGGGCTCCCAGAGTCCTCGGGATGGGAAGATGGCGCGATGTCGCGGATCATCTTGTGACCGCGGTACTTGGGGAGGCGGGAATGAACGTCAACGGGATCAATCTTCATGTGGAGGATCAGGGCAGCGGGCCGCCGGTGTTGCTGCTCCACGGGTGGCCGGACTCGACCCATCTCTGGCGCCATCAGGTTCCCAGCCTCGTGTCGCATGGTTTCCGCGTCATCGCCTTCGACATGCGAGGATTCGGGCGATCGGACAAGCCCCAGGACGTCGGCGCATACGCGATCCCCAACGCGGTCGCCGATGTGATCGGGGTGCTCGACGCGCTCGACATCTCGACGGCCCACCTGGTCGGGCACGACTGGGGGGCCGCCCTCGCCTGGATCGTGGCCTCAGTCCAGCCGGACCGGGTCGGAAAGCTCGTCGTCCTCTCCGTACCCCATCCCCGTGCCCCAGCCACCATCCGTCAGCGCGAGATGGGTTGGTACCAGCTGTTCTTCCAATTCGAAAACACAGCCGAAGCGACGATCCAGCATAACGATTGGGCGTTGTTTCGCCAGTTCCTGCGCAACAACGGAGACGTCGATCGCTACATCGAAGATCTCGCCAGGCCGGGCGCCCTTACGGCCTCGCTCAACTGGTATCGGGCCAATCTCGCCCCGCGGCCGCCTGGGAGCGGCGGGTTCTCAATGCCCCCGGTGAAGGCCCCGACCCTGGGGATATGGTCCACCGGCGACCACTATCTCGACGGCGCGCGCATGGAGACCTCGGGTGAGTTCGTCGAAGGCCCATGGCGATACGAGGTCATCGACGGGGCCAGTCATTGGATCCCGCTGGACGCACCGGATCGCCTCAACGAGTTGCTTCTCGAATGGCTGGAGCGTGCTTGACGCACGCCGCCGACCTACGTCACGACGCGAATGTTGAAGGACGCCGTGCCCAAGCCGGTGAGCATCCGCACCCACAAAGGGAGATACATCTCCGCTCCACGCGCCGTGGTGATATCGCCCAGGTCGATGACGTGACGCCAGCCGAACCAATCCCGAAGCATCGTCGTTACGTCGGCCTTGGCCGCGGGGTCGTTCCCGCTCACAAAGATGTGATGCTCGCCGTCCCCAACCGAACGCGGATTCACCATCAGATCGACGTTGACGGTGTTCAGGGTCTTCACGACCCTGGCTCCGGGAAACTCTCTCTGAATCTGCTCGGCGAGGGAATCGGTGTTCGAAACCGTCAGCGTCGGCGGCATGCCCTGCGAGAAATCGAGGGGATTCGCTACGTCGATCAGGATCTTTCCCGAAAGATTGTGAGCACCTGCCGAGCGCAGCGCCGCAAGGGACCGCTCTCCGGCGGTGGCATTGACGACCAGATCCCCTTGTGCCGCGGCACCTTCGAAGGTCTCCAATCCGGCCGCGAGGTGCTGCGCATGCCAATCGGAGAACGGAGGAAAGCCGCGCGCGTCCGGCTCGCTCCGGGCGAGAAGCGCCCCGGGATCGCGCGTCCCGATCACGACCTCGTGACCGATCTCGAGGAGCTTCTCTCCGAGCCCCCGGCCGACGATTCCCGTGCCCAAAACCGCGATCTTCATCTCGCCTCCCAGCCGTGCGTCGCCCTCTCAAGAGGGTACTCGTTGGCCGTCCCGACCCGTGCCGGTTGGCGGTCGTGGCCGATCGCTAGTAGACAATGGACATGTCCGGACCCTTGAACGAGGCAAATGTGGTGGTGGAAACGCCGGTGGAGGTCCCGGCTACGGCTCGCGGCTTCCAGGAGTTCGGTGTGACGCCCGCGATCGTCGAGGCGCTGGCTCTTCGCAACATCGCCGGGACGTTTGCCATTCAGGCCCTCGTTCTCAAGGACGCGATCCGAGGACAGGACGTCCTTGCGCGCTCTAAGACCGGGTCGGGCAAGACCCTGGCATTCGCGGTTCCGATCGTAGAACGCCTAAAGCAGCGCGACCAGCGACCCGGTGCGCTCATCTTGGTGCCGACACGCGAGCTGGCAAGTCAGGTCGCCGAGGAGTTTCGGACGATCGCCGATGTCAAGCACTTGCGCGTGGCGACCGTGTACGGCGGTGTGGGTCTGTCCGATCAGGCCAAGCGCGCCGTCGCTGCTCACATTGTCATCGCGACTCCGGGGCGCCTGCTCGACCTCGTGCGCCGGCGCCTGCTGAAGCTGGATCGCGTGCAAATCTGCGTCTTGGACGAGGCCGACCGCATGCTCGACATGGGTTTTCTCCCCGACGTCGGCAAGATCCTCAGCATGCTTCCGGCCAAGCGGCAAACGATGATGTTCTCGGCCACGCTCGACGGTGAAGTCGGACGTCTGGCGGCCCGGTACACCGAGAATCCGGTGCTGCACGAAGTCATCGACGACCGGCCGCTGGTTGCCGAGGCTGCCCACCGGTTCATCTCCGTGCCGGCAACCGGAAAGCTGGGGGCGCTGGTCCGCGAGCTGGCCGGCGAGCGAGGGCTGACGCTGGTGTTCGTCCGCACGAAACGCAGGGCCGACCGCATCGCGCAAGACCTCAACGCCAAAGGCTTCGGAGCCCAGGCATTGCACGGAGGCATGGCCCAGCCGGCACGAGAGCGGACCCTCTCGCGTTTCGCTTCTGGGAAATCCGACATCATGGTTGCAACCGATGTGGCGGCGCGCGGTCTCGATCTCGAGCACATCACGCACGTGGTCAACTACGACGCCCCGGACGACGAGAAGGCCTACCTTCACCGGGTCGGGCGTACTGCCCGTGCCGGCCGGGGAGGCACCGGGATCACGTTGGTGAGCCCGGAAGAGCGTGCCGACGTGAGCCGGATCGCACGCCGTCTAAAACTCCAGACCGAGTTCGTCGAGACGGGAATGCGCATCGAGCCGGCGGGGCCCGCCTACGTTGGGGGCCGAGGAAGGAGCCGCATGCTCGGCCGCCGGCCCAAGCGCCGCTTCTAAATCTGCGAAACCCCCAGCCGGAAGGATGACATGAGCGAGCATCGCGTCGGGCCTGCGGCCGATCTTCCCCCGGGAGGCGTGACCGGAGCGGGGCCCTGGGCGGTGGGAAACACTTCCGGCGACTACTTCGCGGTGAGCCGGCGATGCCGGCACTTGTATGCGGACCTCGCGCGCGGCTCGATCGATGCGAAGGGGTGCCTGGTCTGTCCTTGGCACGGCTCTCGGTACGACGTAAAGACCGGCCGCATGGTTAGAGGGCCGCAGGGGATCTTCGCCAGAATTCCGGGGCTCGGTTTCTCGTTCAAGATGCTGACGCGTGTGCTCCCTCTCCGGAGGGGAAAGGTCTCGGAGCGCAACGGCGATCTGTTCGTGCAGTGACGATTCGCACCGCCTTCTTCGAGGCGGCTGCCGGCGCTCGGTCCGTCGTCGGACACGCGCTGGTGGGTGCCGGCTGGGACGGACCTTCGGCGCTCGAGCGCTTTAGCCTTCGCGGTCTTGCCGGACACCTGGTTCGTGGCGCCGGGTCGGTGGATGCCTACCTCAACCGGCCCGAACCGACCGGAGCCGATCCCTTGACGGCGGCCGGCTATTACACCTCGGTCGTGAACACCGGCGATCTCGACTCGGCATTGCACCGCGGTGTCCGCGACCGCGGCGAAAAGGAGGCCGCCGGCGGGCATGGTGCGCTCACGGCCAAGTTGGACGCGGTGATCGAGGGGCTGCAAGCACGCCTGGCCGCCGAGCCGCCGGGACGCCTTATCGGAGCCTTCGGCGACCTAGTGCTGCCGCTCGACGACTACCTCAAGACCCGCATCGTCGAGCTGGTCGTTCATACGGACGACCTCGCGGTCAGCGTGGGAATCGAACCGCCGGAACCTTCCCCCGCGGCCGCCGAAGTTGCGGTGGGGCTCATGCTCGAGGTCGCCCGGAAGCGGCACGGAGACCTTGCTGTCGTGCGAGCATTTTCGAGGCGAGAGCGCGACGCGGTCTCGGCGCTCCGCGTGTTCTGAACTCAGGTCGGCGAGGAGCAACGTCTTGTCAGGCCTGAGGCCTGGGGTCGGCCAACCGCAGGGCCCGATTGCGAAGCCGTTCCGAGTACTCGTTCCACGCGTCGGTATCGCTGCCCTCACGCGGAAACATGTCGAAGTGACACGTCCGCGATCCCGAAGGGATCGTCGTTGCAAACGAAACATCGAAGACCGACGCGCCGAACGCACGCCTTCCCGCGTCGATCATTCCTTCCACGAAGTACCGTTGCACACGGCAGTCGAAGGCGCCGTAGACATCCTCGTGGGGGCAGTAGTGAATGTCGAAGTCGGCCCGGTCCTGCTCCACTCGTGGGCTCTCGATCGAGGCGTACACGACCTCGTTGATCCAGGAAGCGAACAGGCTCGCCGTCTCTGCGGGGGTCAGGTCTTCAGGAAGAGTCACGCCCTCGAGCATCTCGCTCGCGATCTTGTCCCCCACGGCTCGCAGGGCCTGCCGTGCGACGTCGTGGCCGTCGGCGCCGAACGAGGCCTCCACCGATTTCAACATCTCGATGAGGCCGACCGCCATCATCTGGCCCCACACGAACGTCGAGGCGGCGTCGTAGTCGGGATTGGACAGAGCCTTCTTCCGGAATCCGGCAACTGCGGTCTGAAAGGGCCAGTGGAGCGGAAGCCGCTCGCGCCGGCGTCCCCAAGGAAGGCGCTGCGCTCCGTTGTCGGCCGCCTCTGGATGCGGCCGGACGGGTGTGCCGGTCCATGCGACGTCGCTCATGATCGCCTCCTCGGGTGGGCGGCCAGATCCTAACGCGGGACGATCATGCCGGTCCCACCCGGCGGCGTATGCCCGAAGGCCTTGCGGACCAACCCCTCGTAAAGCGCGAGGGGCGGGAATGCTTCCCGCCCCTCGACGAACTTGCCCGCCTAGCAGCTAGTTCCTACGCCTACTCGGGGACGACGCCGACCCCGTACCACCCCTGCCGTGAGCCTGAACGTTCCCGCCGTCGATCTTGCCCTGAGATTCGTAATCGCACAGATCGGCGAGACCGTCGGGCGTCTCCGCTCCCGGAGCGATGTCGGTGTCGATGAAGAGCGAGTCTTCCGCTCCCGACTCTCCGTCGTCGGTAAAGCGGAAGTGGATCGTCACGGGAACGCTCAAGCTGCCGGAGCTGCACGTCCCAGTGCCGTCGCCCTCCATGGTGTCCCAGGACGACTGCGGCGGGTTGGCGGTCGCCGCGGTGTCTGAGCAGACGGTGTCGGTTAGCTCGTCCAGCTTGAAGTTCGACTTCTCGTTTCCGTCCTCATCGGTCCAGCGCACCCCCAAGTGGTGGTGGCCGGGGCGTGGGTCGACTCCTGCGCTGGTGAAGCAGTCCAGGCTGGCCGAGGCACCGACTCGTGTGCCCGGCTCCACCGTGCCATCGTCGTTCTTGTCCCACTTGGAGGTGGTCTCAGCCACCCAAGACCCGCCGGTGAGGAAGCCGGCGTGCCGGTTACCCGGTGTGGGCGTCCCGGACCCCGACGGTGTTGCTGTGGAACCGCAGGGATTTCCGTGAACGTCGGCCACGGCTTCGGCAATTACGACGTCGCCGACCACCGGAGCGTCCTCGAGGAAGAGCGCCCGTCGGGTCGTTTTGTTGGCGCTCGTCTCCCTCCAGTTGAGATGCAGGATTCCCACGGGGCTAAGGTCCAGCCTGAGGTAGTCGCCGCTCGCCGGCACCTCGAGCACGGGGACCCCGTCGAGGAACACTCCCGCCACGACGGAGTCACCGGACAGCGCCTTGGACGGGCAGGGACCGGCTTGCGCCTCGGCTGTAAGAAGATCGACCTCGATCACCTTGGTTCCGATCGTGAGGACGACCTCTGCCACGCCGGATTCCGCCAGGCCCTGCTTGGTCCCGTCGGCGTCGTCGTCGGTCTCAGCAAAGAGAAGGCGCGCCTTGAGAATGCCCAAGTCGACCTTCGACAGTGAACCGAGCACGCTGCCGTCGTCTGTGTTGCAAACCGCCTCGCCTTCGTTAGCCTCGCCAAGCTCGAATTCGCTGCCCAGGAGGTTCTCGATGCGAAGAAGCGTCGCCTCGCAGGTAAACGAGCCTCCGTTTGTCTGGGCGGCTGTAACGGGTGCCCTGGCGACCGGCCGCGCCCACGACGAAGCCGCGAGCGCCAGAAGAACCAGCCCTAGTGCAGATACCGAGATCCACGATCGTTTCATAAAAGAGCCCCCCCTTGGAGCGAAGAAGTCATTGAGCACTTTCTAGGGTTGCTACCTCACCTCCCGTCAAAGGCGATGATCGGTCGCCGCCACGCCCTTGGTGCAATACCCCAGATTTCTAAGAATAAACGCAATGTGAGGGTTTTGTCACCTTCGGTGTTGCCTAGTTCACAGCCTGCGCTCTCCCTTGACTGGCCGGGGCGGGCGCACGACCATGCCGGTCACCGAAGGAGGAGGATTCGTGGACGCCAGATCGGTTCGAGACAAGGTCGCTTCAGTGGCTGCGGGGTTTGCGGCCGACCGTGTAGTCCGGCAGGCCCGGAGATCACTCGACCCGGCCGACTTCGCGGCGTTGCGGGATGCAGGTTTCCTGCTCACCGGGGTACCCGCTCACATGGGCGGGCTCTGGAGAAGTCTGGCCGAATCGACCCGGCCCCTCTGCGAGATCCAGCGCGCCCTTGCGCACGGCGATTCCTCGGTCGCCCTGGTTTCGGCGATGCACCCGGCGGTCCTCTCGATCTGGCTTTCCACTCCTGAGGTACCGGCCGAAACCCAGGCTGGCTGGGAGGCGCAGCGGCGGTTCGTCTCGGATCAGGCGCTCGAAGGGCAGTGGTGGGGCACGATCACCTCCGAACCGGGATCGGGGGGCGACGTTGGGCGAACCCGGGCCGTAGCAAAACGCGGGGCCGAGGGCTACCGACTGAGCGGGATTAAGCACTTCGGGTCGGGGTCCGGCATCACCTCGTACATGATCACGACCGCCGTCCCCGAGGGTGAGGACGAGCCGGATTGGTTCTTCATGGACGTTCGCGGGGTCCCGTGGGACGGCTCGCGCGGGATGACACTCGTCGCAGAGTGGGACGGCCACGGCATGATCGCCACCCAGAGCCACGGGATGTCGTTCGAGTCCTTCCCGGCCACCCGGATGGGTTGGAGCGGCAATTGGCGGGCCTTGTCGGACGCAGCCGGTCCGTTCATTGGCTGTCTGTTCACCGCGGTTGTTCTGGGAATTCTCGAGACTGCAGTCGAGTCGGCGAGGGAAGGCCTCGCCAAGCATCCCGAATCCTTGCGCCCGTACGACCAAGTCGAGTGGATCCGTGCGGAGTCGGAGGCCTGGGTCGCTGCGCAATGCTTCGAGGGCATGCTCAAAGCGGTCGAGACCAAACAGGTCCCGCACCGCGACGTTCTCATGGGCAAGGAGTCGATCGCCGAGCTGGCGGAGTCGTGCCTGCTTCGCATCTGCCGAGTTCTCGGCGGCGGAACCTTCTCCCGGCGGTCGCCGTTCGGGCACTGGTTCGAGGACGTGCGCGCGCTCGGTTTTCTCCGTCCGCCGTGGGGACTTGCATACGACCTGCTGTACTCGACGGCTTGGATCGCGGGCGCCACCGGCTACTTCGGCACCTCGAAGAGTTAGGCGCGAGCAGGATGGCAAAGAGGGAATCCTGGGTGGACCCGAGGATCCAAAACCGTGCGCGGGAAGCTAGCCGAGTGCCCCCTGGGCGCTGGCGTAGGCGAAGAAGCCGTCGTGGTGATAGGTGATGGTCTTGGATGCCGACAGGGTGATCGTCTGATCGAGGACGACCGACCACCCGAGAACCACGATCGAGTATGTCCCCCCGCCCGGACTGTCGACGGTGACCGACTCGGAGACGCCGGCCCCGTTGAAGGAAGCCCCTGCCAAGCTGGTTCCGGCGTAGACCGGCCCGGTTCCCTTGAACACCAGAAGGTCGATGTCCGCGATCCCGTTGGGATCGGGCGGCGCGTACCCCATGGTGACGGTGAGCTTGCTCTTCGCCGGCAGGGTGACCGTGTACACCTCGCCTTCGGCGAGACCCTCGGGCAGGCTCGCCCCGATCACCTTCTTGTTGCTCGGGGCGGCCTGGCCGGTGTCGACGAGGGTGTACCTGAGCCCTTCGTCGAGCTTGTTCGTCCACAGGTCGCGCTCCGTGCCGGAGACGTTCTCGACATAGGCCTGATTGGCGGTCGGAGTGGCCGGGAGCGTGCCGAGCTTCGCGTGGTTGAGCGCGCTCGGGAGCTGCGCGGCATCGAGGATTCCGTAGCCCTCGAAGGTCGGGGGCACCTCCAGCCGGTCGCGGGCGCCGTACTTCAAGATCGTCTCGATGTGGACGGGTGCCGACGACTTTCCGTTCGCGATGGCCGTCGCCATCAGACGTGCCGCCATCCCGGCGACCAGCGGAGTCCCGAAGCTCGTTCCAGCAGTGGCATTGGGATTCGTGTAACAGGTGTTGCAGGTGCGAGATGCCGCCTTGTGGGACGCATATTTGGCGACAACTTCGGGATCGAAGCTCTGGATGAAGCTGTTAAGCGCGTCGGCGCCCACGGCGAGGGCATGCGTCGATCCCGCGTAGGGACTTGCCCAGCCCGGGTCTCCGGGAACGAGCCCGAACCCGCCGTAGCCGTTGCCGTTCGCGTAGAGAACCAGCACGCCGGCGTCCCGCGCATACGCAGTGGCCTCGTCCACCGAATCCAACACGGCGGGGATCGGCACGATGACGCCGATGCTTATCGTGATCACGTCGGCTTTTGCGGTATCGACCAGCCACCGGATCGCGGCCGGGATGTCGCCGGGGATGGTACCGTCGCCGTTGCCGACCTTGGCGACGGCGAGCTTGTAGCCGGGCGCAAAGGAGGGATCCTTGAGACCGGGACCGGCGATGTTGCGCCCAACCGCAAGTGACGCGGTAGCCGTCCCGTGGCCGTTGTTGTCGTAGGGGTTGATCACCGCTGTGTCCCACAGCTGTCCTGGGGCCGGGTTCACGATTGACGGCTTGACCTCGTCGGTGAAGTCCCACCACGCCTCGAATTGGTCGGTTGTGCTTGCCTTGCCGAGGTAGTTGAATTCTTGGTGCGACGACTTGACCCCGGTGTCTATATGGCCGACCACCACTTGGGCTGTGCCGAACACGTTCTGCGCCCCGGCGCTGAACGGCATCGAAGCAATCAGCAGGGCACCTGAGGCGAGCCACCAGCGAAGCCTTTTCACGGATCCTCCCTGTTTCCTCACGTTTTCCACTCGGTAGAGACGACCGCGAAGGGGAAGCCTGGGTCCTCCCGCAGGAAGAGTGATTCGCCGTTTCCCCCCCGGACCCCTGCCCTTGCTCGAAAGGAGAGCAGGCGCTGCGCGTCGAATCTCTTCCACGAGAGACATATCGGGCAAGCCAATCTCGAGGGGGACCTCATGAGCGTTTCAGTCGTTCGCACGGCGCGTGTCGCACGGTGGCGAATGCTGGCGGCCGCCGGTCTGTCGCTCGTCCTGGCGGTGATTCGGATAGAGCTGCGTCCATGACCGATTCGCGCGGGACCGGCCGCCCGAAGCGCCGCGTGCGCCTCGAGCGGTCTGTCCTTCGTGCCCTCATGACCCCGATCGTTGCCATTCTCGAACGCCGCGTCGCTAGGGCGTCCCGCGGGAAGGACGAGCCGGCCGGCCGAGGCTGAACCGTGCTCCCGCTACGCATGGAGCGGCGCCCCTCGCGCCGTCTTGACTGGTGTCACCTTGCCCCGGACGGCGCGTCGGGATGAGGATGTCTCTCGCCGGGGCCTGCCCGGCGGTGTATTCGTATATGCACCATCGAGAAAAGGGGGAGCGCATGCTGAGACAGCTCACCAACCGACAGCAGGATTGGCTCGACCGTGCCACTGCGCTGCGTGAGGAGGTTCTTCTACCCAATGCCGGGGAGATCGACGAGTCGGGCCGGTTCCCCAAAGAGAACTTCGATGCTCTTCGGCAGTCGGGACTCTGGGCGATCGGCATTCCGGAAGATGCCGGCGGGGCGGGAGACGATCCGGTCGGCGTTGGGCTCGTTTGCGAAGCTCTGGCACGCGGCTGCGGCTCCACGGCTATGTCGTTTGGGATGCACATCGACTCCTTCGTTCCCTGGGCGGCCGTTGCCACCAAAGAGCAGAAGGAGAAATACATTGTGCCGGCGCTCGAGCGAAAGCTCCTTGCCACACACGCCAACACCGAGCGGGCGACGGGCACGCAATTCTGGAACTTCACCTCGCACGCCAAGAAGACCAAGAACGGCTGGCTCCTGAACGCGGAGAAGGCCTTCGTGACCTCGGCAGGCGAGGCCGACGTCTACTGGTTTACGGGACGGCCTTCGGAGGATGCCCCCCTCAATGCCGTGAACCTTTGGTGGCTCGATGCGTCGCTCGGTGGCTGGGAGATCACCGACGACTGGCACGGCCTCGGGCTCCGCGGCCAGCGCTCGGCGAGGATGGCCTTCAAGAACATCGAGGTTCCGGAGGATGCTGCGTTCGTCGCGGACGGTTCGCTGCTCGAGACGGGATTCGAGTCGATTCTCACCTCCGCGGTGTCCTGCCTCGTGGCGAACTTCCTCGGGATGTCGCAGGCTCTCGTCGACCACACGAAGAAGCACGTGAAGACACGCATCCACCAGAACACCGGGCAGCGCCTGTCCCAGGTGGACATGGTGCAGGAGCGGGTCGGGGCAATGCAGTCACGCGTCGATGCGACGCGGGAACTCTTGTACTCGGCGCTGGACCTCGCCTCGCGTGAGCACATCGACAAGACCATGGTTCCGCTGCTGGAGACCAAGGCAGCGGTCTCGGCGACCGCGACGTATGTGGCAGAGCAGGCTCTTCACGCGTGCGGTGCCGTCGCTTACAGAGGTGACGGCGAGGTCTCGCGCGTCTACCGCGACGTCATCGCGGCGCCGATCATGGCCCCGTCCCAGGACTGGTGCAACATCTTCGTCGGCAGGGCGCTCCTGGAGGAGCCGCTGTTCGGCGAAGAGTAAGCGGCCGTCTGCGCGAGGGTGCGCGGCCGGACCCGGCGTGGCGGGTCTCCGTATAGTGGGGGCGCCCATGCCGGTCGTCTCTGCGCGCGCTCTGTCCAAGCGATACGAATCGTTCGAGGCCGTGCGCGGGATCGACTTCGACATCGGAGAGCGGGAGTGCTTCGGATTTCTCGGCCCAAACGGTGCCGGGAAGACCACGACGATGCGCATGATCTCCTGCTCGGCGCCGCCCTCCGCCGGCGATCTGGTTGTTCTCGGAATGCCGGTCGATCGCGCTCGTGAGATCAAGGCCCGCCTCGGGGTCGTGCCCCAGGAAAACAATCTCGACGATGAAGTCTCCGTCGTCGAAAATCTGCTGATCTACGCGCGGTACTTTGACATCCCACGCCGCGCATCGCTTCCGCGAGCGGAGGAGCTGCTGGCCTTCGTCGCCCTTGAGGAAAAGCGCGACTGGCCGATTCCCCGGCTGTCGGGCGGCATGAAGCGCCGGTTGCTAATCGCTCGCGCCTTGATGAACGAGCCGGAGATCCTCGTGCTCGACGAGCCGACGACGGGCCTGGATCCCCAAGCGCGCCAGCTCGTCTGGGAGAAGCTGCGATCGCTGAAGAGGCAGGGCGTCACGCTGGTGCTCACGACGCATTACATGGAAGAGGCTCAGCAACTCTGCGACCGGCTCGTCATCATGCACGAGGGCACGATCCTGGTCGGGGGCTCCCCCCGCGAACTCATCCGCAACGAGACCTCTCCGGAGGTCATCGAGGTCTTCGAGCCGGATATCGACGTCGCCGGCGAGCTCGGGCGCCTCGACGGTCTCGCCGACCGGATCGAGCGCCTCGCCGACCGCTGGCTCTTCTACACGGGGAAGGGGGACGAGCTTCTGGGCCGCATCCGGGGGATCGTGCGCGATCCGGGCACGGTTTGGCTGCGCGGCGCAACGCTGGAGGACGTCTTTCTCTCACTGACCGGCCGGGGGTTGCTCGAATGACGGTGGTGGCGAAGGTCCGCCGCGAGCGCCCACCGGCGGTCCTGCGTGTCCCCGACGTCCGCATCCGGGCCTCCTTGAGGCTGTGGCAGCGAAACGCTTCGATCTATCGACGGACGTTTCATTTCAACATCCTGCCGAACTTCTTCGAACCTCTTTTCTATTTGCTTGCGATGGGCTTGGGAATCGGCGCATATCTCTCCCGCATCGAGGGCGTGCGCTACATCGAGTACATCGCACCCGGCCTCGTGGCCTCCTCGGCCCTCTACGGCGCGTCCTTCGAGGTCACGTTCAACTGCTTCGTGAAAATGCACTTCGGCAAGGTGTACGACGCGATCTCGACGACGCCGCTCTCCCCCGAGGACATTGCCCTGGGCGAGCTGTTGTGGGCGGCCAGCCGGGCGCTGATCTACGGTGTGATCTTCCTCGTTGTGGCATCGATGTTCGGCGTAGTTCACACGTGGCTGGTAGTGCTCGCCCCGTTCGCCGTGGCGCTCATCGGCATGATGTTCGCGATCATCGGGCTCATCTATACGACGCTCGTGCCGATCATCGATTATTTCTCCTACTACTGGACGATGTTCGTCACACCGATGTTTCTGTTCTCGGGAATCTTCTTTCCCACCGACGGGCTCCCCGGGTGGCTTCAGGTCGTGTCCTGGTTTGTTCCCCTGAGCCACGCCGTCGATTTGATGAGGGCGCTCGTGCTGACCGGCGACGGGGGCGCGGCCCTCGGCGCGGCGCTGTGGATTCTCGCCCTGACTGCGGCCCTGTTCGTCGTGCCGCTCAATCTGCTCCGTCGGCGGCTGGTGCACTGAGGATTTCAGGTAGAGGGGCATCCAGGGCAGGAATCTGCCCCCTCGGGGAGAATGGTAGGAGTGCTCGTTACGGGCTACGTCTTCGAGGGAGGAGATGCTCTGATGACCCTACGTTCGCTGCGGCGCGGCCGAGGCCTCGCCATCCTTGCCGTCCTGGGCGCTTCGCTCACCATCGGGCGAGCGCCGGCGTCCCACGTCCAGGGAGGCCCGACCCACTTTTTCACCGTCAGTGACGGCACGTCGATCGCCTTGAGTGTCGTCTTTCCCGACTCCTACAACCCGGCCGCTCCGGGGGCGACGAAGTATCCGACGATCTTCGAGATGGCCGGCTACGAGAACGGCGCCGCATCCCCGCAGGGGAGAACGTATCTAGGCGAGACGGCCGACCACTTCTGCGCCGACTACGGCTTCTGCCAGGAGCCCCCCCTCGCCGGCGACTCCCACGCCGGTACGAGCGCGTTTCGCTACGACGCGGACTACGTGACCGTCCATGCCCAGGTCCGGGGCACGGGTTGCTCAGCAGGGGAGTTCGACCTCTTCAGCTTGCGCTCGGCGGTCGACGGCAAGGAGATCATCGACAACTGGATTGCCAAGCAGCCCTGGTCGAACAAGAAGGTCGGCATTCTCGGCCACTCCTACAGCGGTATGACCGGGTTCATGGTCGCCTCGACCCAGCCGCGCAACCTCACCTCGATCACCGTCTCGGGACTCATCGACGATCTCTACCGCGGCATCACCTACCCCGGCGGAGTGGCAAACACGCTGTTTCCCCCGCTGTGGACGATCGGGATTCGTCCTGCCTACGACGTCGCCGGGGGCACCGCGCAACCACTCATCCGGCACGGGGCCGATCCGATCTCTCAGCAGTGTGCCCTCAACGTCACAACCCACCGGCGAACGGTTGTGAACGATCCGGTCGTGCAGGGCGTGAACGACACCGACAACGACTGGTGGCGGGCTCGCTCGATGATCACCTACGCGAAGAAGATCAACAAGCCGATTCACATCACCGGGGCCTATCAAGACGAGCAGACCGGTCCGCGCTTCCCGCATCTCTGGGAAGCCGTGCCGACCACGGTGCGGAAGCGTCTCCTAATGATGAACGGCAGTCACGGTACCCAGGTGAGTCCCGTCGAGTCCTGGGCCGATCGCAAGGCCTGGATGGACTACTTCATGCGCGGCGTCGCCAACCCGTTCGTGGACCCGGCCACGACCCCCCGTTCGGTGCGCACTCTGTTCGAAATGCACAGTGCCCCCGGCGGCTTGGTTTCAAACGGTATCAAGGACTCGACCACGTTCCCGCTGAACGACACCTCGTGGACGCCGTTCTTCCTCAACGACGGCGGCACGCTTACGACCACCGCGGCGACTGCCGCCGGATCGGGTACCTATGTCTCCGGCAGCAAGCGCCAGTCGTGGTCGTACGAAGCGGGCCGGAACTTCGGGCCGCCCTTTACGACCGATCACGGCCCGGATCAGCTCGAGTTCAAGAGCGCGGCGTTCACCGCGAACACCGCGATCGCCGGACCGATCACGGCGAACCTTTTTCTGTCCACCACGGCTCCCGACACCGAGCTATTCGTCCAGGTGATCGACGAGAACACAGCAACCGGCGAGCTGTCATTCCTTCAGCGCGGTCTGCTGCGTGGGAGCCATCGAGCGGTAGACTTGCTGCGCAGCGATTACGACCCGCTTCACGCCGACCCGCTCAACCCGGCGAAACGCTTCATGTACCGGCCGTTCCGGCCGCACACGAGTCTCGAGCTCCTGACGCCCAACCAGGTCTACGAGTTCCTGGTCGAGATCTTCCCCCTCGGGCACGTCTTCCGGCCCGGCCACCGGCTGGTCGTGCGGATCACTGCGCCTCCGGCCATAGACAGCTCTTACGCATACCCGTCGAAGTCCCCGCCCGCGCTCAACACTGTGCATTTCTCGAAGTTCCGGAAATCGCGGGTCACGCTGCCGATAGTTTCGCTGTCCGGCGTAACGCTCGGTCCGGAGCTCGGCTGTGGGCAGCAACACCAGGTCCGCTGCGTGGCGGGCTAGGGGAGGCCGGCGACCGTTACGATTCGCGCCGTCGACGAGGTCGGGAACCGCGGGCCACTCGCGACACTCACCTTCTGACGCGCGCGCGAAGGGCGCGCCGATAGGCTGGCCGGCGTGGACGAGTTATCGGTGCGGATCGAGCGGCGCCTGCGGCGACTGGCCGACGAAAACGTCGTGACGCGAATCTGGCATCGCGATCACACCGTGTGGAATCCGGATCCGACTGAGATCGCCGATCGTTTGGGCTGGCTCGACGTCGCCGGGAAGATGCACGATCGCGTCGGGGAGCTTCTCGCCTTCGCGGCCGCGGTCGCGGAGGAGGGCTATGAGAAGGTTGTCCTCCTCGGCATGGGAGGATCCAGTCTCGCGCCCGAGGTCATACGGAAGACGTATGGAGTCGCCGGCGGACGCCCGGACCTCACGGTTCTCGACACGACTCACCCTGGCGCGATTGCTCGTGTGCGTGGGTCGCTGGATCGGGACCGAACACTGTTCATCGTTGCGAGCAAGTCGGGGTCGACGGTGGAGACGCTTTCGCACTGCCGTTACTTCCTCCAGGAGATCAAGCGTGGTGAACACTTCGTCGCCATCACCGATCCGGGGTCTGCGCTCGAGAATCTCGCACGAACGGAGGGCTTCCGAGCGGTTTTCCTCAATCCCTCGGACATCGGGGGGCGCTATTCGGCGCTGTCGCTGTTCGGTCTCCTTCCAGGGGCGTTGATCGGCGCAGACCTTCGCGACATGCTCGAGCGCGCGGAGGAGATGGCGCGAGCGTGCAGGGGGACCGAGGAAAACCCGGGAGCGTGGCTGGGCGTGGTGATGGCGGAGGCGGCGCTCGCCGGGCGCGACAAGCTGACGCTCGTGCTGCCGTCGGGTATCGCCTCGTTCGGTGGATGGGTGGAACAACTGATCGCGGAGTCCACCGGGAAGGACGGCACCGGCATTCTTCCGGTCGTCGGGGAGAGCCTCGGCGACTCAGGAATCTACGGCGACGACAGGCTGTTCGTGTCGATCGGTTCGGCGGGGGGGCGGCTGGAGGCGATCGAGGAGGCCGGGCAGCCGGTCGTCCGGCTCGCCGGAGGCTGTCTATTATAAACATCTAAGAGCCCA
>JBKKBZ010000027.1:0-21588 GCA_046713235.1 Actinomycetota bacterium
CGAGGCCCGACTTTGCCTTTGCCTGCGTCGACTTGTCGCCCTTCACGCCGCCGACGGTGTAGTCGACGAAGAAGCCGATGTGCTTGCGCCACAAGGGCAGGAACGCCTTCTCCGCATCGGAGCCGTAAACCGACCCGATGGCCTTGCTCAGATCGATGGAGTTCTCATCGAGCGCTCCGACGGCGCCCTTGGTCACCTCGCTGTCAAGGCCTGTGTTGACGGCGGCGTAGATCGCGATCCCGGCGAGATACTCGTGCTGTTGCAAGCCAGACGTGAGCACCTGTCGGAGCGAGGCGGCGCCGGTGTCGGTGCTTGCCGCTTTCGCCGACGATTTCGGTGCAGCGCCGGTGTCCTTGTCGTTGTTTCCTCCACAGGCTGCGCCGACGAGCACTAGTACAACGAGTAACCCTGCGATGCGGGCGGTTCGTTTCAACGGAGACCACTCCTTCCTAGGGTCACGCGCGAGCTGCGCGTGATGTTGCAAAGTCGTTTCGTGAGCACTCGTGGAGTGATTCGCGACCGGATCGGATCCGGTTCATACCGACTTCAAGTTCTTCGACTCAGCAGCCTCGACACACGCATTCAATGAGCGAAGGACGAAGCGAGGTAGTGCGGCTCCATCGGCATGCAGCAGCGATTCGGCGATCGCCTGGATCGGCGCTGCGACGTCCTCGAGGCGATCACCCGCCAAGGCGAGCGCAACGTGTCCGAAGTCGGCTTTGGCGTGGGCGGATCCCGCTCCGACGGGAGCGTAGGTCATGAGACTGATCTTGCGCGCGAGGCGAAGCTGCCATGGACTGAGATGTGCTTTGAGCGTTCGCGCGGCCTGCTTGTAGTACGCGAGATGCCCGGCCTCCTGGACGCGAATCGGCTTGATGACGCTTTCGAGCAGGTCTCGCTCCCCCAGGCGCTCGAGTGTGGCCGCCATCCGCTGATAGCCGATGAAGGTGAGCTTCTCGTGCATGGCGCCCCGCGAGAGGTAGATCATCTCGAACACCGCATGCAGCGACGGAGACAGCCTGCCCACCCAGCCGGCCAGACGTGAGAGCGCGGTGATCTCGGCTGTCGGTGTCGCAGGCTCCAGCTCCAACTCAGCCTGGAGTCGATCGAAGATCGCTCCATGAGCGTGCTCTTGGGCGACCCAGACGTCCAAGAACTCCGTGCCATGGCTGCGATAGCCGCCGTACTCAGTCCCAAGACGAGGCATGAGCACGAGCAGGGGCTCTGCTGCGACTTCGGACTCCACGCGTCCGAAGTACGAGAAGGTCGGGCCGAGTTCGTCTCGTAACCGCTCGGGATCCTTGATCGACAGATCGACCCCCCACGGGATCGGAGGGCTCATCCGCAGTCGGTCGAGCTTCGCTTGCAATGGTTCGGACTCTGCGGCTCGCCTAGCGCGATGCACGCGCGGGGCCCGCATAGAGGGGTTGTCCTGTAGGTTCAGCACATCGATGATTCGCACCCCAGCCTGGGAAGGTTCATTCTTGGCTGCATGAACCGAGCCCCCTCGGGCTCCGAATGAAGGGCAACACAACAGATAGGGGACCCCGATCGGCACGTTCGAGCCGGATGCAAAAGGTCACGTCAGCGACCTCCACGACCGCACAGATCGCGAGCTTCTCGCTCGGATCGCGGATGGGAGCGAAGATGCTTTCGTCGACTTCTACCGCCGGTACTCGCCTGCGGCGATGGGCCTCGCCTTGCGGGTACTCGGCCAGCGGATGCTCGCCGAGGAGGTCCTTCAGGAGGTGTTCGTGTCGATTTGGCGCAGCGCTCGGGGATACGACCCCGCGAGGGGTCGCGTCCGTTCGTGGCTGATGGCGCAGGTCCATCACCGCGCCGTCGACGCCGTTCGCCGCGAAGAGTCCCTCCGACGGCGAAGCATCGCAACGGGGGTCGACGTCGCGAGCGACGATACGTCCGAGGTCGTCGAGCAAGGGTGGCTTCAGACACGCAGAGATCAGGTCCGCGCCGCGCTCGACGCCCTGTCAGCCGAACAACAGCAGGTACTCGAACTCGCCTACTTCTCCGGCCTCACGCAGACTCAGATCTCCCAACGCCTTGATGTGCCCCTCGGCACCGTCAAGACCAGAACGCTGGCCGCCATGAGACGGCTGCGCGAGCGCATCCCGCGAGGTGAGCCATGATGGATCACGACGCGATCCGTCAAGCGATCGCCGCTCACGCCCTCGACGGGCTCGATCCCGCTGAGCGCAGCCGCGTCGATCGGGAACTCCTCGAGCACCTTCCCGGATGCGACGAGTGCCTGACGTTGATGCGGGACCTCCGCGAAGTCAGCGGTGACCTCGCGCTTGCGGCCGAACCCACCCCCGTGCCGCTCTTGCTCGAAGAGCGCATCCTCGCGAACATCCGCGACGAGCAGCCCGTCGCAGTGACGCGGCATCGCCGTCCCCGAGCGCTGCGCGGCTTGGTTGCCGCGTCGGTCGTTGCTCTGGTTGCGTCGCTGGGTTGGAACGCGGCGCTGATCGGGCGAACGGATCGCGCGGAGCGCACCGCCAAGACCCTGAACGCCGCGGTACAGCTTGCGTCCGATCCCGCGACTCGCTCGGTAACATTGCGCGGCCAATCCGGTGGCATGGTGCTGCTGTACCAGCCACGAGGTAGGGCCACCCTTATGGCGAGCAACATCGACGCACCGCCTGCCGGCAAGCTCTTCCAACTGTGGCTGATAAAAGACGGCCGGCCGGTGCCAGTCCTCACCTTCAAGCCGGATCAGCGCACCGTTATCGTGTCCGTCCCCGTCGATCCTGCGACGTTCCGCGGTGTCGCAGTAACGATCGAAGAGCGCTTCGTTCAGGCGCCAACAGGCGAGCCCGTCTACGCAGGCAGCATCGAGGCTTAGTCCACACTGCCGAGCGCACGAGCCCGCCTGTCACGAACTCTCTGCCAGCGGCTGAGCCACTCCGGAAGCCAAAGAGAGTATTCGTTCGTCGTCGGTGACGAGCGGGAGCCCGCGGCTCTCTGCTAGAGCCACGTAAGCTGCGTCGTAAGCCGTCAGGCCGTGTGGGGTCCAGGCTGCGATCGCGGCAAGTTCCGCCTCCCCCACGTCAAACCCAAGATCGTCGAGCGCCGAGGCGAGTTGCGCGAGTGCATCTGCATCCCAACCCCAGCGCCTTCCGGCGACGTTGAGAAGCTCGAGGAATAGCAGCGAAGGAACCGTCACGTTCGATTCCCCCGCGCGATAGCGGTCCCGGATCTCGCGAGCCTCAGTCAAGTGCTGCTCGTCGACAGACGCGAACCACTTCAAGACCACAGAGGCGTCGAGGACAAGTTCGGTCAACGAGAGTCTCGTTCGTTGCGGATGGCCAGTGTCGACTCCTCGTTACTGCCATGTCTGGCGAACAGTCGATCGAGGCGTTCCATTGCTTGGCGAACGTGAGCCGCACGACCTGGACCCTGGCGAGCGTCGAGCTCTCGAGCTGCAAGTCGCGCGAGGTACGCGCTTCGGGAGAGGCCTTGATTCCTCGCCTCTTTGTCGAGCCGCGCGAGCAGCCGCTCGTCGATGGATACGAGAACCTTTGCCATCCACGTAGGATATCCGGATATCTCAAGCGGGTCAACGGTTCCCCGGCGGCACCATGATTGGAGTGAGCGCAGCTCGTGGGCTGTGGCGTTCGCTGTGGAAATCATCGTGATGTCACTTGCGGCTGACGTGACGCTCGACGCCGGCGACGACAACCCCAAACGGCGGTAGATCACCGATCTGGTGAGCAAGCCGATCGTTCCACAATCGCTCTAGACGGTGAACACGCGCGCGAGCGCTTGGATCTGGTCCGTGACCATACTTTGCTCGGTGTGCACGAGCGATCTCCTTGAAGGAGACGCCTTCTCTTTCCAAACCCCACCAGAGGTCGAACAAGTCCCGCGGCTCATCACGATCCGTGAGCATGAAGAATTTGTTGGCGAGGATCTCGTGGAGATCCACAACGGCGATGGAGCGACTTTCTTCGGCGAGGTCGGAGTATGGGAGCGTCAGGGGTCGCGTCACTACGTCGAGATAAGCGCGTTCGCCGGCGTTGACATCGATCTGCAGTCTCCCCGCACCGGAAACGACAAGCCATCGGTGCCACCCTTCGCGCTGGTGAATGGTTTGCAACTCCAGCATCATTCTCATTTTGGTCGCAGCGCGGTCGATCACTTTCTCCAGCTTCTCGGTCAGCCCGACCGGGCGTGCACCCACGATGAAGTCGAGATCTTCGGAGATTCGATAGTCGGGCCAATACACGCGGGCAAGTGCCGTGCCGCCACGGAAGACAAGCTCCGGCATGCCGGTGGCAATCGAAGCCAGAACGTGATTCAGGATGTAGTCATGGAGCGCGTGAGAACCCTGCAACCGCAGTGTTCGGGCCCGTGCAGCCAGCTCCGACTGCTTGATCATGTTTCCGTCGCCTTGATGAGCCGGTCCACGTCGACGTTCACGTCGATCTCCCACCGGCGATCGTGAGCTCGGGCTGGCGGCGTTGCCTTGTCGAGTGGGACGTACCACTTGAGGCGCGGCGTGACCCGTTCGAGTTCGCGCACGAGCCGAGGATCGTCGTATCCGGCCAGCTCGAGCAGATATCCCAGGCGTTTGTTTAGGACCGGTTGATCGAGCTCGAGCAGATACCGGAGGAGACGGTCACGATTCAGCGCGTCGCGGCGGCGGCGAAGCCCGCGAAGAACGTCTTCGAGCCCTCCGGCGAGGTCCGGCCGGTCCACCGCGTCGATGAACGTGCGCTCGAGATCGGCGACGTTCACGATCGTGCCGGGCTCTACTTCGCGCTCTTCGAAGCCGAAGAAGCGGTGAGGCCGCACCGTTACGAACCGGAAGCGCACCGGCGGCTTGTGCACCGCTCGGCGCTGGCGCGTGACGGCGATGAAGATCGAACGGAGTGGCTGCACCGTCATGTCGTGGAGCTCCATCGCTGTGCCGTACGCGAGGTAGTAAGGATCCGGGGCGGCCAGCGCCGCGCCGACGGCGTACCAGTTTGCCGGGAGCCCTTCGAGGTTGCGCCATTCGCGCGGCGGCAGCAGAACGTAGAACCCGCGTGTCACGCGTCGCGCGAAGTTGGCACGGGCGAGCCGTCCGGCCAGCTCGGCGGCGTGCCGCCGGTCGAGCTCAAAAGTCGCCTGCAGATCAGGCGGCCGGAAGGACTCTCGTCCGGCCTCAGCCAGCCGTGTCGCGGCTTCGAGGGTTCCGATCATGATGCGAGTATAATATGCGATAGACCTGGTCTCATCAAGATTAGAGAATAGGAAGCTCGCATATATGCTAGAAGACTATTCTCGATATGCAGCTCTGACCTGGCCTAATCCTGCTAATCTCGCGCGCTCGGGTGAAGACTGCACCTTTCGGGCGACCTCAACACCATCTACCAGGAGCAGTAGCCCGGGGAGAGTCGGCTAAACGAGCCCGTGCTCGTACGCGTACGCCGTCAACGCGGAGCGTGACTCGAGCCCGAGACTTACCCAGAGGTCCGTGGCCCAGCACTCCGCATGAACGCGCCCGCAGCCTTCCCTTCACGTTCGTCGACGAACCCCGCGACGGCTCGCCAGATGGACTCATCGAGCATCTCGGTCGCCCGATTGATGTAGCGGCGTTCGTTCCTGTTGAGGGATGCAGCCAGAGATCCGAGGTCGACCGGCAGGCACAAGAGCAGCGCCACATCCTGAAGATGTTTCGCGCGATGAGCCTTGATCGAGATCGCAGCTCTTGACTTGAGCACGAGTGCTCCGACCCAGTCAGGGATGGGGATGGTTCCGGATGCTGCCTCGATCGACACACTCACTTCATCAAGATGTTCGATAGCTTGCCGGCCTCCCGGAACCTCGATCGTGTGAGCCGGTGGCAATGTGGTGAGGTCTGCGCGCTCTCCAACGTTGTCGATCGAAAGCACGTCGACGACGATCGGATGGCGTGTGAAGCGGTGGCCTACACCATCCCGACTCAGCCCGGCAAGGTCGAAGCCGCGGTCCGCAAAGAACTCCGAGACTTCACGTGTCGAGATCGCACGAACATCGACCAAGACATCTACATCCCGCGTTCTAAGAGGGCGGGCCACGCCGTGAACCGATGTGTGAAGGGTCACCATCTGAGCCCCCACGACACACCACGACGTTCGGTATCTCTCGCTCAGAAGAAGGAGTTCCTGCCACATCTCTGCTTCGGGCCCGGCAAGCATGGTCAGATCCACGTGGCCGATCACCGTGAGCGCACCGCGCGTTGAAGTTTGCGAAAGAGTTCGTCCGACGCCTCGCGGGCGCGGGCATCATCGCGTTCCCTCAGATCCGCAGCTACCAATAGGAGCGGCGCAGCGGCGGCTTTCCAAGTGAGGTCGTTCCCGACCACACGCAGGATCACGTTAGCCTTCGCGGCTTCGACAGATAGCAGTCCGTATCGATCATCGACTAGGGCCAGGTCGCCTGCTTTGACGTAGGCCTCCACCTGTTCGTCGGCAAGGAGGTCAGCGACACTCTCAGCCGCCCTTCCTCCGGAGATGATGAGTCGAGGATCGGACGCGAGGTCGTTCGCAAGGGAATGATGGACGTAGCGATACTCGACACGATCCGATCGCGAACGGATCATCGCAGCCACGATGTCCGGATCGCCGTGCGCGAGCAGATCTCTTAGAGACCTCATCGCGTGCCAACGCACCTGAGCCGGCGTGCCGCCCGGAGGATGCATGATTTCTACCGAGCCTTCGTCGCCTAGAATCATCGCATCGGCCAGCGCTGCCAACCGCCAAGAGTTCAGAAGCGAATACGGTCGTCCGGGCGGTGACTCGCCGGCCACGCGGCGCTCGACAGCGGTCTTATCGACCGCCCACGACTTGCCGAGACGAGAGGCCGGGAGGTCGCCTTGCTCGATGAGCTGGCGAACCCGGCGCGCGCTGACGCCAAGCCTGCCGGCTGCATCGCTCACGCTGATCAACATAATGAAGCAACTATACCGTATCCGGTAGGGTTGTGTAAACCCTACCTGAAAGAGAAGGGTTTAAAGAGCCGGTAGGCTCATCGAGATCGCCGCACGTGGCCCGGCATCCCCCTTGACTGATCAATTGTCGGATAGGTAGAGTGGGACATCTAGTGGGATTTATCGAGGGAGACGAGCACCGTGGCTAGAACCCATGTGGTGATGTCAGACGACCTACTCGAGGCGATCGACGAGAAGGTCGGCGAGCGCGGCCGCAGCCGATTCTTAGAGGAAGCCGCTCGCGAAAAGCTTTCGCGTTTGGAGTTGGAGGAGTCACTCCAGTCGACCAAGGGCTTGGCGAGCGGTAAGCGCTACGCACACTGGAAGGATCGACGGACCGCTGCAGGATGGGTTCGAGAGGGGCGCAGGTCCGGACGGACTGGATGAGCCGCTATCTCCTCGATACCACCGTTCTGATCGCCCATCTTCGCGGGGATGAATCGGTGGCGCAGAGTTTGCTGGCGCTGCTTCAGCACGGGGACTCGCTCTGCGTCTCCTGCGTCAACATCGCCGAGATCGAGCGCGGACTGCGGCCGGCAGAACGTCGAGCAGCCGAAGCGCTGCTCGATCGTATGGAGTTCCTCATGACGACGAGGGAGGCGGCGGAGAAAGCCGGTCGGTATCAAGCCGGCTGGGCGAGTAAGGGAAAGACCGTTCACCTGGCCGACGCTCTCGTGGCCGGAACCGCCCGGGCGCACGGCGCCGTACTCGTAACCGATAACGTGGCCGACTTCCCCATGAAGGACCTGAAAGTCATGCGGCCGGACAAACTCGGCAAGTTCGAATAGCGGACCTCGGTGCGTGCGATGGCGTGGATGGCCCCCTCGGTCTGCAGGGAGTGGCCCGTCCCGTAACCGGTTCACCTTCGGGGGGTAACTTCCTCTTTGGCAACGGGTGGGCGTACGTCATCCCACGGAGCGCCACGATTGTCCTCGTCTACGCTGCTCGATCGTTCCCGACCGACGTCGGATCGCCGACGGACTTCTCGCTCGCCATCAGTTAAAGCGATCCTCACCGGCGTGTCGGCGGCTACGGGCGCCGGCACTTGCCGTTCACAGCCGGAAGCGGTCCTCTTGGTCGAGCAATCCTGCCGCGACGGCTCGCTCGCCCAGATGTTCGATCATCAAGACCGAGTAGAGCGCGTCTCGAAGCGCGGGCTTCGGCGTTGCGGCTCACGTGTGACAGTCCATCTCGCCTGGGATGGAATTGCCGGACCTGAGTGCGCATCCAATTGGATACGGATCGAATACTGGAGGAGCGATGACGGATCCGCTGGAAGTGACTCGCCGCCATGACGCCGCGTGGAACGCCAAGGATGTTGACGAGCGGAGGTTGTGTTGCTCTCCTGAGATCGAGCTGGAGATGCCGGGCGGGATAAGCGCCAAGGCAGTGGATCCGTACTTGCAGGTAGGGAGCGTCTTTTGGGAGGCTCTCCCCGACTCGCAGATAAAGCGAACCAACGAGCTCGTTGCGGGCGACACTGTCATCGTCGAGGGCGTCCTCTCCGGCACGCAAACGGGTCCTTTCCGGACTCCGCAGGGAGAGCTCCCTCCAAGCGGCAACGCGGTCGCTCTTCGTTTCGTGTCACTCAAGCGCGTAGTGGACGGAAGGATCGCCTCGGAGCATCTCTATTTCGATCAGATGGAGTTCATGAACCAGCTGGGCGCGTAACCGGGCAGCTCGAAACGTTCAAGGCCTGGTGTTCCTTCGAGCTGCATACGGTCGTGTTTGCTCGAGGTCAAGGACGATGGGCGTGTTTCCATTGCTCTCCGCGCCAGACAACCACCCCTCGAGAACGGGGGACGTCGCCATGTCGAGCTCCCCGTTGAGGCGCAGACTCGGTGTCGGGACAGTCACAATGCGACCCCCGCGCGCGCCCTGCCCGAGTGCAGCCGAAGGGCGGCATGATTGGCCTAAGTCGTGGTGGCTAACGTCGCACGGATTGCGTCGATGACCTCGCTCGGGCGATCTCGAAGTTGTGGCCACGTCACGTGGATGATCGTCCACCCGAGCATCGTGAGCGCGTTTCGGCGCGCGCGGTCGTGATCCCACCGACGCCGGCTCGAATGCCACCGGTATCCGTCCGCCTCGATCGCCACCCGTCGCTCGACATAGGCCAGATCGACGACCGCCGGCCCGAGGTGCGTCCAGATCTCATGCTGGACGGCAGGCACCGGCACGCCCGCCGCCCGCAGAACCCGCAGCAGCCGAGTCTCGAACACGCTTTGCGGCACGGCGGAGATGCTCGCGCGCGCGCCGACAAGATCCGCGAGAACCCGAGTGCCTCGGCGGCCGGGACCACGGGTTTCCTGAAGCCGCCGTTGTAGGCGCGATAGAGTGACGAGCCCGCGCCGAAGCGCATCATCGAGCGCTTCCTCGACAATGCTTGCCTGCCCGGATCCCGCGATATCGATCAAGGTCCTGGCCACTGTGGTGACTGGGATCCCGTCGACCTCCGTCACGTCGACCCCCACGAGGGACGTGGGCCGGTGCACGCTGTGCGCGTACGCTCGCTCGCGCTTGCGCGGCACGATCAGCTCGATTCGGCCGTGCGCGAAACCCGGGAGGCACCACAGCGCGGCTGCCGCTCGGTGAGAGACGACGGCACCACTACCCCAGGCCAGACACGCGGCCATCAGCGACTGTTGCCACGTCGCCGGCGACCCGCCGACCCGGTACACGCCGGGGTAGAGACGCTCCCATACGCCCGACGACAGCCGTCGGTCGATCATCCTCTCGCCGACGCCGCACGCCGTGGCCTGCATGCGCGTGAACACAGCGTGCTGCGCGGCGGCAACGCCTGCCAGCATGCGGGCCGCCGAGTCTGGTCCGGATCTGGCGACACTGGTGTCGCTCATCCCGGACCAGACCTACCACGTCGCGAGCCGAGCCGGTAGCCCGGCAGAACCGGATCGCGACGATCAACCTGAATTTTACAAAAACGATCGACAGAATTCCGTGGAGGTGAACGGATTCGAACCGTCGACCTCTGCGTTGCGAACGCAGCGCTCTACCAACTGAGCTACACCCCCGACCAGTCCCAGATGCTACCAACCTCTTATACGCAGCGAGGGCACGCGCTCCCGACCGCGCCCTGAGGCACCTTAGGTCAGGCGCTCCTGGTGCTCCGCGATCGCGTTCTGCAAGTTGCGCTGCACGAGCGTCAGGGAAAGATCGCTGCGCGTGCGCTCCATGATCGCCCGCGCGACGTCGGTCGTGCGACGCAGCCCTCCGGTGATCGCGTCGGGATAGTCCATCGACGTCAGCACGTAATAGATCTCGTCCATTGCCTCCAGCAATCTCTCACCGCGCTCGAGATGGCCGTGGCGCATAATGTCGAGGATGTGCCTCCGCAGCTCGCCGATCGCCTCGGCGGCGCCGTTCAGGTACGGCGCGTCACCAACCCTAAGCTCCTCCGGCGACGGAATCGCGCCACCGCCGATCAGTACGGCCGTCAGCCGCGCCTCGGCGTATTCCTTCTCCGCGTCCTGGAGAAAGCCCGCAAAGTAGATGGACGGGAACGGCTCCATTGCCCCCTGTGCCACGTCGAGCGCAGCGCGGGCCTCGTTCGCGAGCTTCTCCGCAAGCTCGGTGTCGCCGCGGTGGACGGCGCGAATCGAATTCGCGCAAAAACGAATCGCTTGCCGGGACGACGGAAGACCCTTTTCCCTCGCCGACATCTTGGCGTCGAATCGCTTACGAATATCTTCGGGAATCGATCCTAGATCCATAACGCCAAGGATAGCCGACTCGCGGCCTCAGCCGGACTGGGCGACCGACTCCGGGCCCGGTTGCTCCTCGCCCCCAGCAGCCGGGATCGCGCGAACCACCTCGGCCTGCCGGCGCTCCCGTTGCTTCCACACGAGAAGCCGCCAGACGTAGAGCCCGATCGCGGCGTCCACGCCGAGGTGGACGAACCACAGCCAGCGAATCGCCGGTACAGCGCCGAGCCCCAGCGTGACCACGGCGACCGCGAGAAGGCGGATGAACCACTGGCGACGCCTCTTGATCATGCGCCGACGCCGGCGATCGGCCGCCGGAGTACCGCCGGGCACCATGATCCATCGTCCCGACCCTGCCGGCCGGGCTCTGCGCGTGTTGTCGAGGACACCCATGCTGTGTTCGAACTTACGGATGCCGTCGATGGGAGAGGTTTGCGCTCGGGACCGGAGAACCGAGGGGAGGAGAACCGCCGCCCACACGAGGGCGAGGAGGGCGATAGCGATCGGACCCAGGGTCTCCCCCTCCTCCGGGTGTACCCGGAAGAAGAAAGCGATTCGAACTCACAGCGAGCGTAACACCCCCATCAGGCGATTCAAGGACCCGAGAAAACATGTCGCCGCAAGTCTTACAACAATTTCTTCCGGACGGCGAAGTCGGAAAGAAAGTTGAGAAACGCCGGGGCGAGGTCGGCCCGTTCCGCGGCAAGCTCGACGGTAGCCCTCAGGTAGTCGAGCTTCTTGCCGATGTCGTAGCGCACTCCCTCGTAGAGATAGCCGTAGACGACCTGCTTGGCGATGAGCGCCCCGATCGCATCGGTCAACTGGATCTCGCCGCCGGCCCCCGGCTGCACCTTGTGGAGCGCCCCGAAGATCTCCGGCGTGAGCACGTACCGCCCGATGACGGCGAGATTCGAGGGCGCTTCCGCCGGCTCGGGCTTCTCGACGATCTCGAGCACCTTGACGAGTGACTCCTCAACGGCCTCCGGACGAACACACCCATAGGCGCCGATCTCCTGCCGTGGGACCTCTTGCAGGGCGATCACGCTCCGGCCGTAGGCCTCGTAGACGGACATCATCGGCGCCAGCAGGGGGTCGATGATGAGGTCGTCTCCGAGCAGCACGGCGAAGGGCTCATCGCCTACGTGGCGCTCCGCGGCCAGCACCGCGTGCCCGAGACCCTTGGGCTCCTTTTGGCGGATGTAGTGGATGTCGGCCAACTCGCTTACGGCCCGCACCTGCTCCAAGGCTTCCCCATCACCCTTGCGCTCGAGGAAGTGCTCAAGCTCGAACGAGCGGTCGAAATGATCCTCGATCGAGCGCTTCCCCCGGCCGGTGATGATCAGGATGTCGGTGAGTCCGGCACCGACGGCCTCCTCGACGACATATTGGATAGCCGGCTTGTCTACGACGGGCAGCATCTCCTTGGGCTGTGCCTTGGTGGCCGGCAAGAAACGGGTTCCGAGGCCGGCCGCGGGGATGACGGCCTTCGTGACGGGCATGCTGGCTCCCTCATAGGGGCGGAGCCCGGAGTCTACGGGCGGCGCCTGCGGGGAGTCTACGGGCGGCGCCTGCGGGCCGTCGAGTCTCGGCGGAGCTCTGTCACCGTGCCCCCCTGCGCCTCCGCTGCCGGGAAAGATCCCGGCGCCACCTCGTCGTCTGCCGGCGCGACCTCGTCGGCGGTGACGAGGCAGTTTCGCCCGCGGGCCTTTGCTTCATACATGGCGCGATCCGCCGCCAGCACGAGGTCCTGCGGGGAGGATCCCTTGTCCGGGAAGGTGGCCAAGCCGATGGACATCGTGATCGCGACGGGGGGCTCTCCGTCGACCCCGAACGCTGGCGAAGCGATCGACGACAGGATCTTTTGAGCCACGACCCGGGCGCCTTCGAGACCGGTCTCCGGCAGGATCAGCGCGAACTCCTCCCCTCCGTAGCGGGCAAGCGTGTCCACCTGGACCCGGATGTCGCCGACCACACGCCGCGCCACCTCGACCAGGATGGAGTCGCCCCGCTGGTGGCCGTAGGTGTCGTTGACGGCCTTGAAGTGGTCGATGTCGAGGAGCATGAGCGAGAAGGGCCGTTGGAACCGGATCGCACGTTCGGCTTCCTGAGCAAGACGCATCTGGAAATACCGATAGTTCCATGCCCCGGTCAGGCCATCGGTGATCGACAGCCGCTGCGCCTCCTGGTGAAGGAGAACATTCTCGATCCCCACGGATGCCTGCTGGGCCAGGGAGCGGATGGCGTCGAGCTCGCGCATCCCGAACGGGTGCTCCATCGTGCGCCCGTACAGCGCCATCACCCCGATGAGCTGGCCCTCGCTTTCGAGAGGCACGCAGATCGCGGAGGCGGCATCGGGTTCACCGGCGAACCGGCCGATCGGTGCCTGGGGGCCCGGCACGAGAAGCGCCGAACGCTCACGCGCCACGTGACCCGCCACTCCTTCGCCGACCGGAATGCGCAGGCGCGCGGCATCGGGTCCGAGGTTCCGCCCGACCTTCACGTAGAGATCCATGCGAGTCGAGCCGAGCAGATACACCGCGGCAGCCCGCGCATGGACCGCGGCCATCGCCGTCTCGAGAACGACGGAGAGCAGCTTGGTGAGGTCGTGCGTGGAGCGCAACGTCTCGCCGATGCGGCCGATGGACCGCTGGATCTCGTCTCGCGACTCCTCCAGCTCGCCGACGTAGGTCTTGAGGTGCGCGATCATGGCATTGAATGCCGCGGCAAGCTCGCCGATCTCTCCCCCACCACGCACGGAGATGGTCCGCCCGTATTCACCTTGCGCAACTTCGCGCGCACCCGCTGCAAGATCGCTGATCGGACGGGTGGCGATCCTGGCCAGCGCATAAGCGAGAGAGGCTCCCGCGACGAGGGCGAGGACGAACAGACCGACGATGGCCCACGCGACGAACCCTTCCGGTGCGGGAGGTCCGGCAGCGAGGACTTCGAGGGACGGAACGCCGGATACAAGAGGCGCCCGAAGGGCGACGACCTCACGCCCGGCCAGAGTGCCGGTAAGGAGCGACCCCTCTCGCCGCAAACGAATGTCGCCGGCGCTCTCCGTGCCGGCGGTCGGTACGCCGTTGACGAGCAAGACGAGAGCGACCCGCTCGGTGTGCAACTGCCCAATGAAGCTCGAATCGAGCCACAATCCGCCGACGATCGATCCTGCGACCCGTGTGCAACCGCGTCCGCAAGGAACGTTGACGCGGACTTCGGCCAGGACGGCCCAACCATTCGGCCGTTCGCTGACGACTCGCGAGAATGGTGGGACCTGGACACCGGAGAGCATGTTGGGTTCACCGGCGGCCATCCCGGTCACGCCCCCGTCGGCTCGGACGATCGCCAGCAGATCGAGGTCCCTCCGGCTCTTGGAGGCGGCAACCGACGCCGATTCCGGACTTGCGAAGACCGCGTCGGCGTCGCGGCGGGTGGAGATCTCCTCGGCAGCCTGGCGGACGATTGAGACCGCGCGCTCTTGGATGGCTCCGTAGTGCCCGCTCGCGGTCGATACGGCGGCTTGGAGCCGCGCTCGGGAATCGCCGGCTGATCGCTCCTGGACGGAGGCCCGAACGACGAACGCAGAGGCCAGAAGGGGTACGGCGAGGACGAAGGCGAACGAGGTCGTCAACCTCCGTCGCAACGACACGAAAAACCACCTCTCCCATCGGCCGGCCTTTTCCGCGTCCGCTCCCGGAATGCCGGATTGGCCCCACTCGGAAGGTCGGCACGACCGCACAAGAACTTTAGTCTCTAAACTCGCAACAGCGAACCCGGGAGGTTCACATCAGCGAGATCGGCAAAAGAAAGGACGCCGTTCGCCGTCTGGCCCTGCTGGCACGAGGCCGGGTCGAACCGCGAGCGCGGGACGAGGCGGGCGAACAGGCAGCCGGAAGGGCCCGAGCATTCGTTCGAGATCACAACGCCCGTGGCGTTCTCGCCTTCGCCTCGTTCGGGGGCGAGATCCCGACCGATCCGCTGCTCGCCGGGTTACTGGAGGACGGAGCGGCGGTGCTCCTGCCCTACGTCGAGCCGGACGGTATGCAGGTCGCCCAGATCCGATCGCTCGACGATCTGGTCCCCGGCTACCGCGGCATCCGCGAGCCGGTCCGGCGCGTGCCTGGTCCGGTCATAGACCTGGCCTTCGTCCCGGGGGTGGCCTTCGATGCCCGCGGTCGCCGGCTCGGGTACGGAGGAGGGTTCTACGACCGCTTTCTCGCAGCGATCGCTCCGGGTGCTCCGGCCGTGGGGTACTGCTTCGACGCTCAGGTCGTCGAGGAGGTGCCGGCCGAAGCCCATGACCGCCGCGTCGAGGCGATCGTGACCGAGCAGCGAGTCATCCGCTGCGAATGAGCCGGGCCGGTGCGGTCTCGCCGGTCTTCGCCGACGGGCCCTCTTTGACGCCGGGGACCCGCAGACTGAATACCGAGCCGGATGGGCCGCTGCGCTCCAGCCAGACGTGGCCGCCGAACGAATCCGCGAGTTGCCGGCAGATGTAGAGACCCAGACCTGCCCCGCCGACCTTGCGGGTCGAGGATTGATCGCCCTGGACAAAGCGATCCCATATGCGGTCCTGCAGATGCTCCGGTACGCCCGGCCCCTCGTCCTCGACCGAGACGATCACGTCCTCGCCGTCGAGACGGCCGGAAATCGTCACCGCAGTATCGCCGGGAGCGTGCTTGAGCGCATTGTCCACGAGATTAGCGATGATGCGATGCAGGGAGACGTCGTCGCTCCACACCGCCGGGAAGTCCGGGGCAAACACCACGTTGATCGTGCGTCCCTTGGTCCGCGCCGGTGATTCCTCGACAACCTGCTGAGCGATGCCCGGTACCCGGACCATCCTGGGAGAGGCGCGGTGCTCGCGAGATTCGATCCGGGAAACCGTCAACAAGTCCTCGATCATCGCCCGCAGGCGATCACTCTGGCGGTCGATGATCTCGAAATAGCCGCGGAGATCCTCCGGACTCGGAGTAACTTCCCGCCGAATGAGCGTCTTCACAAATCCTTGAATAGATGTGAGCGGGGTGCGGAGCTCGTGCGTCACCGTGGCCACGAATTCGTCCTTCATCCGGTTGAGCTCGGTTTGGCGTTCGAGTGCCCTCTGCAGCCGGCCGACGAGCCGTACGTTCTCAAGCGTAAGGCTTGCGTGATTCGCGAATGTCTCCAGGAGCTGCACGTCGCCGCCCGTGAAGGTCGTGGCGTCGCCCAGCCGGTTGCCTACTAGCATCGTGCCGAAGATCTGATTCCCTGCTCGCAACGGGACGACCATCGCGTCCACGATGCCTTGGGCGGCAAACGTCGCTCGCAACTGCTCGTTTCGAATCGGTCGAGGCAGGAGAAGGGATTGGCCTCGAGACGCGACGCGGTCCCAAACACCGTCGGTGGGGTCGAGCAGCCTGGGAACCCGATGCTCGATCGTGTCGCCCGGGCCCACGGTCGAGACGACAGACTCATTCTCCTCCTCGGATGGAAACATGGTGATCGAGCAAACATCAGCACGGAACATCTCTCGTGCATGGGAGAGAATCCCGATCACAGTAGAGTCCTTCTCGGCCAGCGATGATTGAAAGAGTCGTGTGGAATCGGTGAGAGCCTCCAGGCTCTCGTGCTTCTGGCGTTGCGCCGTATACGCACGGTAGGAGAGAAACACCGTGATCGCCGGGATGCCGAGCAACCACACCGCTCGCGGGTCCAGTTTCAAGATGGACACGCCGAGGAGGGCAAGACTCGTGTTGGCCAGCGCGACGGTCAATCCGATGGCGAGCACCCGAGGCACCATCTTTCGGCGCAGCTCGCCCTCCGCGAGCGAGATGACGGACACGACCGTTGCGACTCCGACCACGGCGGCCGCGGTAACGCCTCCGAAGGATGCAAGCCAGCCACGAAGGCCGAACGCATCGCCCGGTCCGAGGAGGGCTCGAAACACGATCGAAGCCAGGATCGCCTGAAGACCGAGATTGGCCACGTTGAAGACAAACTTGAGCGGTCGCTGACGCCGAATGGTTGCCAAAGCAACCGCCGAGCCCACAAGCTGTGCCGCGATAAGACCGCCGGGACCGGTGAAGAACAGCCCCAGCACCAGGGGTATCTCACTCAGGGAGAAGGATTGAGAGTCGCGCCGGAAATGGACGTGGACGACGAAGCTCTCGACCACAAAGAACATCCCGGCCAGCAACCACCAGGGGATGCGCAACGGCGCGTCGATCGGCTCGAGATGACGCAGCACGGTGAGTCCGGCCGTCCCTGCAACCGCGACAAGAGCCCCGTTCAGGAGCCAGACGCGCACGCTCATGATCCGGCGGGCCTTGGCCTGCTCGGACGCACCCGCGATCGGGACCGCGGTCTTGCGGAGGCGGCCCGCGGGGATGGCGGCTGTCGCAATGGGAATCAAACGATCCTTCTCGGGGGTCGGGGGTCGGGTCGTCTGCAATGAAATCGTCCGGCCGAAGCCCGTGGCCGATAGTTCACCCGGCTCATTCGGGCTACCGATCGGACTAGTTCGATCCGGAAGGCTCGGGGCCCCTTGCTAGAATTGCCACGCCATGCCGACCTACGACTACCGCTGCCAGGACTGCGGCAATCGCTTCGAAGTGGTGCAATCGTTCTCCGACGCTCCGCTCACGGTCTGCAACATGTGCGGTGGCAGATTCCGCCGCGTGTTCCATCCCGTCGGCATAGTTCTCAAAGGATCCGGTTTCTACTCGACCGACAACCGGCCGCAAAAACGTACGGACGCACCCAAGCCCAAAGGGGATGCGAAACCGGGCGGTTCGGAGAAAAAGACCGACGGCGGAACCTCGAGCGACCCGCCCAAAGGCAAGAGCAAGGGCGACGCCGGAGGATCGGCCGGCAAGGCCTCATGACCCCGGCGGGACGCGCCGAGATCGGGATCTTCGGCGGATCCGGATTCACCCGGCTCCTTGATTCGGCGACCGAGCGCGCGGTCGACACCCCCTTCGGCCCCCCCTCTGCACCCATCGTCACCGGAGAGATCGGAGGCCGGGGCGTCGCCTTCATCCCTCGGCACGGCGTGAAGCACGAGTTTCCTCCCCACCGGATCAACTACCGCGCGAATCTCTGGGCCATGCGAGATATCGGAGTGACGCGAATCCTCGCGCCGTGTGCGGCCGGATCGCTCCAGAAGCACGTCGAGCCGGGCCATTTCGTCGTGTGCGATCAGCTCGTCGACCGCACGAGCGGCAGGATCCAATCCTTTTACGACGGCCCGGCCACAACCCACGTATCTCTCGCCGATCCCTACTGCCCGGAAATGCGAGCCGTCGTCGTCGAGCAAGGTCGCGCCCGGGACATTCGCGTCCACGACCGGGGCACCGTGGTCGTCATCGAAGGGCCGCGGTTCGCGACCCGCGCGGAATCCCGCTGGTACGCGGCAGCCGGATGGGACGTAATCAACATGACCCAGTATCCGGAGGCGGCCCTCGCACGTGAGCTGGCGCTGTGTTACTGCAACATCTCGCTCATCACCGATTACGACGTGGGGCTCGAGGGCATGCCGCCGGTCTCGGTCCCCGAGGTGATTCGCGTTTTCCGCGACAACAACGAGCGGCTTCGTGCCCTGCTCGCCGAGATCGTTCCCGCGGTACCGGCCGGCCGAGGCTGCTCCTGCGGCGACGCGCTCGAAGGTGCGGTCGTCGGCGGGTGAGTCGCTGAGCATCCTTCGCGCCGTCGTCCTCGGGCTCGTTCAAGGAGCGACCGAGTTTCTTCCCATCTCGTCGAGCGCCCACCTCGTGCTTGTGCCCTACCTGTTCGGCTGGCCCCGGGCCGGTGTTGGGTTCGACGTCGCGCTCCACATAGGCACGCTGGCCGCCGTCGTATGGGTGTTTCGCGCTGATCTTTGGCTCGTGATCCGCTCGGCGATCGTCCCCGGACCGGATCGGCAATGGGGCCGGCGCCTGTTCATGCTGCTGGTCGTGGGCTCGGTGCCGGCGGCGATCTTCGGGTTTTTTTTCGCCGGTCCGCTCGAGCGAGCATTCGAGCGACCGGTCGTCGTCTCGATCGAAGTCGGCATCACCGGAATCATCCTCCTGGCAAGTCAGCGGCGGCAGGAAAGCGCAAGGGAGACACGCAACGAGCGTTCGCTCACGCCAACCGACGCCGCCTCGATCGGCGTCGCGCAAGCCGTGTCGATCCTGCCCGGCATCTCTCGGTCGGGAGCGACCATCGCCGCGGGAATCTTCCGAGGTCTGGATCCCCAGTCCGCGACACGGTTCTCGTTCCTGCTTTCCATCCCCGCCATTGCCGGGGCCGCGCTTTTCAAAGCGCCCGACATCGCGCACGGTGCCGGCGCCGGGCTCGGGGCGACGCTTGCCGGCATGATCGTGTCGGGCGTTTCGGGGTTCGTCGCCATCCACTTCTTCTTGCGAATCGTCGCCCGGGGAGGTCTTCGGCTCTTCGCGTATTACACCTTTGCGGTAATGGCGACCGGCCTCCTCGTGTCCTTGCTGCGCGGCTGAGCTGCGACGGTCTGAACCCTCAGTCGCGGGGGCCGGCGACGGCCTCCGGGTCGAGATCTTCCCCCAGCCCCAACCGGATCGTCTGGTCGATTTCCGCGCGCCGGCGATCCATCTCCTCGGCGATCTGTTCGTCGGCAGCCGACAACTCCTCCGGATTCAGGCTCTGGTACTCCATCACGCCTAGCTGTTCGAACACACCGCGAACCTTGGGCCCCATGAGGCCGATGTCCTTGACGATGGGCACGATGCGCGAGAAAAGCATCTTGCGAAACTGCTTCATCATCGTAGAGTTCTCGACGTAGTCCATGACCTCGTTGAGGTCGTAACCGAGATGCTGCCAAACCTCCACCGCCATGATGCGCCCGTACATGAGGAGTGAGGCCTCGGCGACAAACTCCTCGCGTTCGCTGCGCTCGGCTTGCGTGAGCTCGGGATAATAGTCGCGCAGCGCCAGCCGTCCAAAGGCCACGTGCCGGGCCTCGTCCTGCATCACGTAGGTGTTGATCGCCCTCGCCAGAGGTTCGGTGGAGTAGTCCCGGATCAACGAAAACGCGGCGAGGGCCAAGCCCTCGATCATGATCTGCATCCCAAGATAGGTGAAATCCCAGCGAGAATCCTGGAGAACCTGATCGAGGAGCTTCTTCAAGAAGGGATTGATCGGATACGCCATCTCGAGTTTCTCGCGAATGTACCGCGAGTACGTCTCGACGTGGCGGGCCTCGTCCATGACCTGCGTGGCGGCATAGAACTTGGAGTCGATGTCGGGTACCGATTGCACGATCTTGGCCGTGCATACGAGGGCACCTTGCTCGCCGTGGAGGAATTGCGAGTTCAGCCACGACGCCATGTGATGCCGCAGCTCTCGCTTGTTCGCATCCGACAACCGCTCCCAGATCTCCGAGCCGTAGATGGGAATGGATTCATCGGGCCCGTTCGCTTGCGCCCCCGGATCGACGTGGATCGACCAGTCCAGCCGCACGGCCGAATCCCACTGCTTCTGCTTGCCCTTGTCGTAAAGGGTTGCCAAGCGGGCGCGTCTCTGGTCGTATTCCCAATTGAAGATTGTGTCGAATGTGTTGGGGATACTCCACGCCGAATCCTTCAGCGGCAGCGTGTAATAGTCGGTGCTCATCCGGTCACCTTGCCCCTTCCCCGTTGCGTGCGGCGCGAGATCGCCGCACCGCGCCCGCGCTCGAACCGATTCCGTTGCACAACAGCTCTGCGAGCGATGCCGCAAGCCGCTCCACCGGCTCGCGCGTCGGCGTGATCGCATAGCTCGTCAAGATCCGGGCACAAGTCTCTGCGGCACGGCCGAGCTGCGCTGAGCCGGCATCCGGCAGCCTCAGGGAGAGCACCTCCTCTATCGTTCGGGCTCCGAGATCGATGACGGGACTTGCTTCGATCGTCAGGAACGGAAGCAACTCCTGCGGTTCGACGGCCATGACCTTGGTCAGCAGAGGATGGCTTCGAATGAACCGCAAACAGCATGCGAAGGCCGCTTGGAGCGCGGGGCGAAGCTCCGCGTACGGCTCGGCTGCTGCGCGCACCTGATCCAGCAGCCGTTCCTCCTCGCGAATCACCAGCGCGGCCGTCAGATCGTGCTTGCTCTCGAAGTACCGGTAGAGCGTCTGGCGCGACAGCCCTGAGGCTCGGGCAACGTCGCTCATGGTGGTCTTGCCGATCCCATACCGCTCGGCACACGCAAAGGCGGCATCGAGCAGACGAAGGCGCGTCCCGTCCTCCAAGCCGGCGGCGGCCTGATCGGTCCGGAGGGCCGGGGAGAGTGTGCCCATGAAGCGACAGTACGACGCAGACTGTCACATTGTCAACGCCGGCTCGGCCGGGAACGCAGCGCAATCCGCCGGCCGACTAACTCCCGGCGAGAGTCATCTCCCCGACGAGAATCGTCGGAGAGCCGACGGACCCGAAGTACCGGAGATCCTTTCCTACCGCGGCGATCGAGCCGAGGACCTCGGAGATGGTCGAAGCAACGGCGGCCTCGCGGATCCCCCCGGCCAGTGCTCCGCCCTCGACCATGAGACCGCTCACCCCGACGGAGAAGTCCCCCGATATCGGGTTGGCGCCCGAATGGACACCGATGAGCTCTTGCACATACACCGCACGTCCTGCGCGTCGCAGGAGCTCCTCCGGTGACTCCCTTCCTGCGACGCAGGCGAGGTTGGTCGTCCCCACACCCGGGGGGCCTTTGAAGCCGGCCCGCCGCGCGTTTCCGGTCGACCGTCCGCCCATGCGGGTCGCCGTGTATGTGTTGTGCAGAAAGCCGCGAAGAACGCCCCGCTCGATGAGCGAGGTCCGCCCGGTGGGAACTCCCTCGTCGTCGACGGGAGAGGCACCGGGGCCGAGGAGGTCCCGGGCCGGGGGCGCCCCCCCGGCCCCCCCCCCCCCCCCCCCCCCC
>JBKKBZ010000028.1:0-3239 GCA_046713235.1 Actinomycetota bacterium
TTCCTTGGGGCGGATGATGTCGGTGGCGATGAGGTCGAGGCTGCCGTCGAGATCGCCGTCTTCGGTCGAGCGGACGTAGACGGTCTCCCGGATGGCATCCGCATATGAGAAGACCGGTTGGGAGACACCGCCGGAAACCCGAATCGGGGCCGAGATCGCCGAGATGCCGCTCCCGGCCTCAATTGCGATCAAGGCGGCCACCAGCAATGGCGGGCCAAACCGGCGGCAGTTTCCCACGACCAATAATTCTCCCATGCAGGCCCGGTTACCTGCCGCAGGTCAGATCCAGCGGCGCTTCTTGAACCAGATGTACAGGACCAGCCCGGACGTCCCCATGAGGCCCACGGCGAACCAGAACCCGAACAGACGCCCTTCGTCGGGGACCAGGGCGAAGTTCATCCCGTAGATGCTGGCGATGAGCGTTGGTATCGCGATGATGGCGGCCCATCCCGTCAGGCGCTTGGTCACCTCGCTGAGGGCCATGGCCTCTTCGCTTCGCTGGAGATCGAGGACGGCGTCCGACAGCGTCTCCACGCTTCGCAACTGATCCGTGACGCGCAGGACGTGGTCGGTGACGTCGCGGAAGAGGGCGGCCGTCACTTCGCTGAACTGCGCGGGCCGATCCGGCCCGACGACCTGCTCCAGCGACCGGCTTACCGGGAGGGCATAACGGCGCAGCCGGGAAAGCCGTTGCTTGACGGAATACAGCTCTTTCTGCACTCGGGCGCCCGGCGAAGCGAGAACGGTTTCCTCGAGTGTCTCGATCTCGGTTTCCAGCTGATCGGCAATCTCTTGATAATCGTCCACGATGGTGTCGAGCAACGTGTAGATCAGCAGGCTACGGCCCTTGTGACCCGCGGCGGATTTGTCCCAACGGCGCTTCGCCTCGTCCATCGTCCTGCGAGCACCGTCGTGGACGGTCAGCACGTATCCCTCGCCGATGAAGCAGGCGATCTGCCGCGCTTCCAACTGTGCGTTCACGGTATCGAGCTGATGCATCACGACGAACAGATGTGGGTCGTATTGCTCGAGCTTCGGCCGCTGGCGGGTGTTGACGGCGTCTTCGACGGCCAGCGGGTGAAGGTCGAACTCCTCGGAGATGACCTCAACGTCTTCGGGGGTCAGGGTGGAGACGTCGGCCTCTGCCCACACCATCCTGCCTGCTTGCTTCCGTAGATCCGAAACCGCCGAGATGTCGCCGACCTCGGTCCAGCCCTCGGATTCGGAGTGACAGATAGCCAGAATCATCGGCATGACGATACCGCCCGGCGGTCGGGTGGGACCGGAGGCCCGGCCCGGGTGAGCCCGCCGTCACGTCGAACGGGCGGCGTGGGACCAGTCTTAGAAGATCTACGTTTTTCAGCGGTTCCGTCGGTACCCAAGGAGAGGTTTTACTCGTTTACCTAAAGGATGCCGGGCGCAACCCCTTGAAAGCGCCTGGGCCACCCCGGAGAATCTAGTTACACGACGGGAGCGGGCGGACTTGGCAAGAAAAGACAGAATCCTGTGCATGTTCTGCGACGGAAGGCTCGAGGCCGGACAAACCTTCTGCCAGAACTGCGATCACCCCACAAGTTGGGCGACCTACGACGAGAAGGTTGCGTGGGAGGTCCGTCAGTGGCGGAAGGAACTAGTCGGCACCGGCTCCGCCAAGCATGCCGACACTCACGAAGTGGCAGCGGAGCAGTCAATCGCCACCGTGACCCGGCTGCCCGGCCCGGGAGCGTTCGATCGCAACTCTTTCCCGGATCCAACCCCGATCTACCAGCCGCCGCCGCGCTATCGCAGCCGGACGGCGCTGCTCGAGGCCTCGGCGGAGGATGCCGACGTTCCTCAGATCATCGTTCACGAGCCGGTCGTCGAGCCCGTCGCTGCGACGATCCGGCCCACGGTCATTGCCACCTCGGCGATCGCTTCCCATCACGCGCCCCTTGCAGACACGTGGGGAGTCCGGCCGCGGCGGGGCGAGCCGCTCACGCCACGGCTGATCGACGGCGCCCGCCGTCGCTTTGCCGAGCGCCGCACGACTCGCGCGGAGGCGCGAGCTCAAGCCGCTGCCGAACGCGCGGCCCTAGCGTCCGCGACCGCGGCGCGTGAAGCACAGACGGCCGCACTGATAGAAGCCGAAGCACGCGCCGAGGCCCGGCGTTCGGCGAACGACGCCACGGTGTCTCGTATCCACGACGACGAGGACGTTGTTCTTCCTGCATCGATCGGCGAGAAGGCTCTGATTCTCAAGCTCGTGCGCGTGATGAACGCACGCATCGCCGAGCTCGAGGCCCGCATTGCCGAACTCGAGGCCGCTCCGGTGCGCCGCCGTATCGTCGGCCGGTGATTCAGGTGGCCTCGACGAACTCGCGAAACCACACCGCGAACAGAGCGCCCGACGCCGTGTCTTCGTGCTTGAAGTAGGCGTACACATCCCGCCCCTCTCCTAGTGCCGCCGCCGCCTCGACCGCCCATCTCTTCAGGGCGTCGTCGTCGTAGGCGAGCTTCCGAAGGCGCCAGTAGGCGAAGCTCGCCGTCAGGATCGGGGTCGCATCCTGCCCGTCGGTATCTGCGACACACCACGCGACGCCGGCATCGGAGAGCTTGCCGCGCACCTCGTCGCTGTTCCAGGACTCGTGTCGAAACTCCATGGCGAATTGGCGCGGGCCGGGGACATCCCCTCCGGGAAGACGCGCAAGAAACGGATCGAGCACGTCCGGGTCGTAGCGGAGCGAAGGGGGGCACTGGAATAGGATCGGCCCCAGCCTGTCCCCGAGCGGCCGGACGGAATCGAGGAAGCGCTCGAGCGGCTCGTCCACGTCCACCAGCCGTGCCATGTGGGTGATGCGCTGATGCGCCTTGACGGCGAATCGAAAGTTCGGCGGGGTTTGGTCGAGCCAGCCGGCGAGCGTCTTCTCCGCCGGCTGTCGCCGGAAGGTGTAGTTGATCTCGACGCTGGTAAGGCGCGAGGCGTAATACTGAAGGAAATCGGCGCTCTTGAGGTCGGCCGGGTAGAAGTCCGGCTTCCACTCGCGGTAGGCGAAGCCGGAGGTGCCGACGAATAGTTTTCCGGCCATCACGCGAATTCAAGCCTTCGGCGTCGCGCCGCCGAAGCGCCGGGTCACTCTAGCCATTCCCTGTCGGGATTCTCGGGGTCGTCGATCGGGGACGAGATGAACAGCACGCGGCACTCCTCGCCGAACTCGCCGGAATGCGGCGTGTTCAGCGGGATGACTCAGACGTCACCCGGC
>JBKKBZ010000029.1:0-2952 GCA_046713235.1 Actinomycetota bacterium
TCCTCCACTCCCACCGGCCGTCGGAGAACGCTGTTCACCTTCGCCAGCACGTACTCGACGTCCGAGCGGTTGGAGACTGGTGCGTCGACTTCGCCGTCCCACTCGGTGTCGGTGTCGCCTAGCAGCCAGTGGTCGCGTCCCCACGGGATTGCGTGGAAGATGCTCTTCTCCGTTCGCATGAAGAGGCCCCACCGCATCGGGATCGACGCGCGGGGGACAACGAGGTGCACCCCTTTCGACGGCCGAAGCGCGCTCTGCCAGCGGCCTGTGGCGTTCTCCAGCATCCGGTCGGTTGCGACGCCGACGGCCAGGATCGTGTGTCGAGCCCGGATCTCGAGGGGGTGTCCAGTGAGCGCGTCGTCGGCTCGCACGCCTGTCAGCCGGCCTGTCTCGTCCAGGAGGAAGCGCGTCGCGCGAACCCTGGTTGCGATCGAAGCTCCGCGTGCTGCGGCCGTGCGCGCGATGTAGACGGCGTACAGCGCGTCGTCCTCCTGGGTGTCGTGGAAGCGCACGGCTCCGACCAGAGAGTCAGGTCGAAGCGCCGGGGCCGACGCCAGTGCCGAGCGGCGCGACATGTGTCGCGTGCGAGGTAGGTGCCCGCCGCCCCAGGTGTCGTAGAGGAGCAGGCCCGCACCCAGGTACGGCCGCTCCCACCCTCGGTGCTTCAGCGGGAACATGAACTCCACCGGTCGGACGAGGTGGGGCGCGATTCGGGTCAGCAGCAGATGGCGCTCGCGCAGCGACTCCCGCACGAGCCTGAACTCCAGCATCTCCAGGTATCGCAGACCGCCGTGAATCAGCTTGCTCGACCTGCTCGACGTGCCTGCCGCAAGATCGTGCGCCTCGATCAGGCCAACGGACAAGCCGCGCGACACCGCGTCAAGAGCGATGCCGACGCCCGTGATCCCCCCTCCGACGACGAGAATGTCGAGTCGCTCACGCTCGAACCTGCCGATCGCCTCCGCGCGGTCACCCGGACCCAACGCCCCGTCGCTCACGGCTCGGACCGCATGTGAACCTCCAGCGCATCGTCCCAGCGGGATCGCTCGCGCACTCGTCCGTCCTCGTCGAGGCGTGGTGTCACCTTCCGCGCAATGGGCGGCGCCGCGATGTCGCCGTCGAGCAGGCCTACTGCGGTCGCTGCCAGTGCGGCGACTCCCCGAGCAGTCGCCTCTGGCTCAGATGTGACCTCCAGCGCCAGTCCGGAAAGATCGGCGACGGCCTGTACCAGTCCCTCGTGAGCAGAGAGACCCCCGCCGACCCTGAGAACGTCGGCGGAGTCACGCGCATCGACGCTCTCCATCGCGTCGACTATCTGATGCGCGACGCCGGCAACGCCGGCAACGGCGAGATCGGCCGCCGTCGTCGCGCTGCTTGCCCCCAGCACGCTGATGCGATCGACCGCGTGCCAGTGAGGCGTGCCGAGGCCTGCCGGTGCAGGAACGACCACCGGATGCGGCAGAGACCAGTCGGGTGCCTGACCGCCACCGACGTTCCCGAAACCCAAGGCGGGAAGCATGCCGAGCGCGTTGCCGGCGTTGGAGCAGAAGGCCTCGAGTGCGTACGTCGGGCCTGTGGCCCGCAGGTCCCAGGCGGCTGTAGCCAGTACTCCGGTAGGAGGTTCAGGCCGCCGGCAACCAACGTTGAGCCACAGGAATGCCCCGGTGCCGAGCGTGAGCGCAACCATCCGCGGCGACGTGCATCCCTGACCGTACAGCGCAGCTGGCTGATCCCCGAGGATCGCCGCCACTGGTGCCTCGAACCCCAGCACTGCACCCGACGCATGCACGCCAGGATCGTCGGACGGCCTGATCTCCGGCAGCAGCGCAGCGGGCACCCCGAACAGCTCGAGCAGCCCGGCGTCCCAACGGAGCGTCTCCAGGTCGACGAGCAGCGAACGACATGCGTTCGACGGTTCGGTGACATGCGCCGCCCCGCCGCAGAGATGCCAGGTCAGCCAGCATGCGACGTCGCCGAACAGGAGCTCACCCGTCTCCGCTCGTCTCCTGAGCGATGCATCAGCGGCGAAGAGCCAGGCGAGCTTCGGCGCCGAGAATGTCGTGTCGAGTGCCAGGCCGGTGGTCGCCGGTACGGCGGCCGCCTCGGGGGACGTGCCAATCGCCGCGCACAACTCGGACGCGCGACGGTCTTGCCAGCTCACCACGGGGCTCGCTGCACGTCCGCTCTCGCGCTCCCAGAGGACGAATGACTCCATCTGGTTGGCGATGCCGATGCCGGCGACACGGCCTTCTATCCCTTGTACGACCTCTTTGATGGCCTCGATCGACCCGGACAGCAAATCGTCGGGATCGTGTTCCACCACTCCGGGTGACGGGCGCTGGGTCGATACCTGTCGGACGGCAGAGGCACGCTGCTGCAACCGGCAGTCATACGCGACGCAGCGTGTGCTGGAGCTCCCCTGATCGAGAGCGAGGATCACGTCCCGCGACACGCGCCATGTCTACCAGAGCGGCCGGTCTTCGACTCCTCGCCGACCTGCCCGCAAATTGCGAGAGATTTCGTTGCCGGACCCCCTTGATCGGACAGGTCCGATGTCGTAAGTTTCTGCCTGCGCCGAGCACGGGGCGCCGGTAGGACGAAGCCCCCCGAGGAGCACTACGCGGAAGCGGAAGGTTCGTCGGGAAGGTGGACGAAAGCGTTCCCGGCTCGGCGAATCTTTGCGGTCGGGCCTTCGGGCCCGGCCGTTTTTTCTTTCCTCATCGGTCTAGAGCATGCGCTTCAAGGCGCAGTCTCGGTCTGTGTGAAAAGAAAAGATCGCAATTTGCGGAGAAGTCGCGTTTCGCTCCTTGACGCAACGCGCGCGCGCCCCTAGGGTGCTGATTGCACCGAGCACGGAGTGCCCGAGGTTGATGGCTCTCCGATCGGCAGTCGCTTCGGCGGCGGTCAGTCGGAAAGCCGGACGAAGGCGCAACCGGCTCGGTGCATTTTTTT
>JBKKBZ010000030.1:0-20844 GCA_046713235.1 Actinomycetota bacterium
GGCCCGCGCGCGGGGCGTCCCCGCTATCCCCCCCCCCGCCCCGCCCGGGGGGCGCCCCCCGCCCCCCCGCCCGCTCCTTATCCTTATCCGGCCGCCAGATTGACCAACCGCCCGGCCCTCCGTATCCTGCCTGTTGCCTGAGACCGGAGGTGCCGCTTCGGCGGCCTAAGCCCACACAGGGGCCTCCCAAGGCCCGGTCCGTCGTTCGGGCGGCCGTCCTGATCTCAGGCGGCCGCTTTTGTGTTTCTTGGGCTGGAGGCCGAATGGCGAAGACTAAGAGTGTTTCGAAAGCGAAGAAAAAGCTAGGCGGTGCGCGCTTGCCCGATGGCGGCCCTCGCGAGGGTAAGGTCGCCGTCGTCGATGAGGTTGTCGCGCGGATCGGCGCGGCCGAGGCCGTTTTGGTCACCGACTACCGCGGGCTGACGGTGACGGAGCTGGCGGCGTTGCGCGGTCAGCTCTCAAAGGTCGACACCGACTACAAGGTCGTGAAGAACACCCTGGCAACGATTGCGGTCAAGCGCGTGGGACTCGACGGTCTCACCGCAATACTTGAGGGACCTACGGCGATCGCGTTTGTGCGCGGCGACGTCGTCAGGGCCGCGAAGGAGATCGCCGACTTCGCAAAACGTGCGCCGGCACTGACCCTCAAGGGCGGCATCCTCGCCGGCAAGATCCTGTCCGGGGCCGAGGCGAAGGGCCTTTCTGCTCTCGACAGCCGGGAGGTCATGCTGGCCAAGATTGCCGGGTTGTTCGCGAGCCCGCTGCAGCAGACGGCGGGATTGTTTGCCGCGCCGCTCAGGAACTTGGGCGCGGCTCTCGCCCAATTGAGAGACAAGATGCCGGCCGAGCCGGCCGCCTAGACAACGGAGGGACCCGAGATGGCAAAGCTTTCCGCAGACGAAGTTCTTGACGCCGTTGCCGAGTGGAACCTGCTCGAGCTCTCGGACTTCATCAAGAAGTTCGAGGAGAAGTTCGACGTCACCGCAGCCGCGCCCATGGCGATGGCCGCCGCGCCCGCCGGCGGAGCCGTCGCCGCCGAGGAGGAGGAAAAGACCGAGTTCGACGTCATCCTGAACGCAGCCGGCGAAAAGAAGATCAACGTGATCAAGGAAGTACGCGCCATCACGAACCTCGGCCTCAAGGAGGCGAAGGATCTCGTGGAGGGTGCGCCCCAGCCGGTGCGCGAGAAGGTAACGAAGGATGAGGCCGACAAGATGAAGAAGCAGCTCGAGGACGCCGGCGCGACCGTAGAGATCAAGTAGCGTTCCACGATGCCATTGTTATGCCGGGGCGGGTCAGGGGGAAAGTCTTCTAGACGGGTCTTAGCCGGCCGGCCCCGTCACCGTGAGAGGGACCTCTTGCTCGAGGATCCCTCCGTAGGGAGAGTCGCAGCCGCCTGAGATCGCGATGAAGTTCGCCGTGTACCGTCCCGCTTTGGAGTAGACGTGGGTGTAGGTCTTGGTCAGGCGTCCGGCATCCTTCGCCGGCGGAGTCCAAGGTCCATACCGCGTCTGATGGCAACGGCTCAGGCCGGCCTGGGACGGGTCCCCGTATCCGGCCGCGATCTGTGTGATCCGAGCGTCCGGGTCCTTCACGGTCACGGTGAACGTCACAGTCTCTCCCGCCTGCGGGCTCCCGGGGGACCACCGGACCTCGATCTCCAGCGGGGCGTCGGAGCCCGGCGCCGGCGACCAGGAGAAGCGTCCGCACCGCGGGTCCGTGCTGTTCCGGCACACGAGCGTCGCGCGAGGTGAAGGCGGGGGGGATGGTTTCGCAGAGGGCGAGGGCGAGGGCGAGGGCGAGGGCGAGGGCTCGGTCATCGCCGAGGGCGTCGGAGTCGGCGTCTCGGTCTTCGTCCCGAGCACTTCCGTGGCCTTGCGCTCGCCCCGAGGAACCAGCAGGAGCCCGACGAGCAGTGCGACGATCGCCAACACGGCAACCACTTCACCGAGGTGGCCCTTCAGAAAGTCACGAGTCTCTTGCGATGGCATCGATTCCCCCCCGATCTCGACGGCCGGGCTCCGGTGGAGTCCTGCGCCCGCACGACCTTTCCTGAAACACTCAGCCCGCCGTCACTAGATGGCCTACTGGACATGACACTTGCAAGGCCGTCCCTCAGATCCCAAAAAGCCCATGCTCCTGGAAACCCGGGTTCTGCCGGGCTGGGGAGCGTCAACGCCGGTTCGGCGGTATGAGGTTCCATGCGGTTCCCACGGTTGCGGGGTCTGTCACGACGGCGTTGCCGGACCGGCCAGACACGGCGGCTTGGAAGTCGACCCAGCAGTAGATCTCGGTGCGCTTCGTCCAGTGGGATCGCGCATCGGAGCCGGAGCAGTCCCATCGCTCTGTGCCCTCGGTCGAGTTCGATCCCTCGACGAATCGATAGAACTGCACGATGGAGTACTGATCTTGTCCCGGCCGCATCGCCGCGGCCACCTCGGAGGGCAGCATGTACCGCTTCGGGGTCTGAAGGCCGTAGCAAGGAAGGTCGGGGTTGTTGCACGCGCCTCCAGCCACCGAAAGCGTGCGCGCGACGTGCGGAGCCTTGGCTGCGTCGTATCTTCCCGTCGGGGGCTGGCCGTAGCGACGCAAGAAGGAAAAGCATGAATTGATGACGCCGAAGGAATCGGGGTTCTGCTGGCCGCTCGGGTACGCGAACATCCCCCAAGCGTCGTAATGCCCGTGTTGCTCGAAGGTGGGCAGCGTGTCGCACGATTCCCGCCGGAACTGTTCCTCCGTCGTTGCCTCTCGCATGCCCGTGTAAGTCTTGCTTTGCGAGACGAACACCATGCCGAACTCATCGCGCAATTGCGCGAGATCGGTCCAGGTGGGGTACTTCGTGATTGAGTCGCACGAGTTCGCGGCATCCCCGGTCCGGTCGGTGACGACACCGCCGACGCCGTGGATTCCCTTGGACTTCAAGAAGGCTGCCGCATCGAAGAGCGTCTTCGTCTTGCCGGGGGTGTATGAGTTGCACTCGGCTCCGTAGGTGGGTTCAAGTTGCGACCGCCCGAAGAAGATCGTCAGGTAGGGCGGTGTGGGCGGAGGGGCGGCGATGGTGATCCTCACCGGCTGGCTCATGACTTGCCCGTAGGGGGAATCGCAGCCGCCGGAGAGAGCCGAGAATGTGGCGGTGAAGGTGCCGGCGGTGGCGTAGGCGTGGACGTAGGTCTGCTGGAAGAAGCCCGGCTCCTTCGCCGGTGGCGTCCACGCGCCGTAGCGCGTCCGGTGACACGGAGTCAAGCTCGGCCTGCGGGAGGTGTCTCCGTAGCCGGTGGCCGTCCGCCGGATCTCCGCGTCTGGGTCTCGCGCCGTCATGACGAATGTGACTTCCTCGCCGGCCTTCGGAGAGCCTGGAGACCAGGACACGCTGATTTCGAGCGCCTGGTCCGCGTCGGGCCTCGGATCCCAGTAGAAGGGTCCACACTTCGGGTCGACGCTGTTGCGACATCGTCTGCCGGCGACGACCACCCGAGTCGGCCGCTTGGAGGAGCCCTTCTGCTTGGTGGTCGCCTTCGAGACTCCCGGGGCGCTGTCGTCTACGGGCAGCACGAGATCGCCGAAGTCGAAGGGGGAGGGCGACGGAGCGGGGGTTTCGCTGGGAGAGGGGGTTGGGCTCGGGCTCGCGTAGCGCGTTCCGAGGACGCTTGACTTGGGGCTCTCCGGGCTCCGGTAGAAGAGCGCCAGGCCGCCGATGATCAGCACGATTCCGGCGATCGCCATGGCGTCGTAGGCCCGGCGCCCGATGAGGTCGCTGAGCGGGAATCGCCGACGCCGGGTGCGCACGCTTCGAAACACCAGTCTGCGTCTCACGTCAAGGTTTCCCCAGGTTGATCAAACACCGCTCGTCCTTACCCCCCGCGATTGCGTCTGATCGGCCATCGTAGCGTAGGTGAGACAGCAGAAGCACCTGTCGCACCGAAAGTGTCTGAAGTTCGCTTTCGCCCCAAACTTAGGATTGGGTTCCTCGCAGTTACCCCAGGCCTTTGTACGAACGTGCGTTCGCCTCTTGACTGCACTCGATTGTGTCGCTATCTTGCCGGTGCGATTGAACCGACATCGCAGGGACTTTCAGGCCGCTTGACGGTAGGTTAGCGGGGGTGCTAGCCTGCCTTTTTGCCGTGTCGTCTCCTTGTTTGGGCCGCTGTTGCTGAATCTCGTCGAGGGAGGGGTTCCTTTTGCCCGCGGTCGTTCCTGAGCGCCTGTCCTTTCGCAAGATCCCAGAAGTCCTTCCGCTACCAGACCTGATCTCCATCCAGCGAGCGTCGTTCGACTGGCTTCTCAACACCGGGCTGGGACACATCCTTGAGGAGATCTCACCCATCGAGGACTACCAGCAGGTAATGAAGCTGCACTTCCGGGGGCATCGCTTCGAGGAGCCGAAGTACACCGTCGATGAGTGTCGGGACAAGGACATGACGTTTTCGGCCCCGCTCTTCGTGAAAGCCGAGTTCCATAACACCAGCACCGGCGAGATCAAGGCTCAGACGGTTTTCATGGGGGACTTCCCGCTGATGACCGACAAGGGAACCTTCATCATCAACGGAACCGAGCGCGTGGTGGTCTCCCAGCTCGTCCGGTCCCCCGGCGTCTACTTCAGCCGGGAGCTCGACAAGACCTCCGACAAGGAGATGTTCTCTTGCAAGGTGATCCCCGGCCGTGGGGCCTGGCTCGAGTTCGATACCGACAAGAAGGATGTCGTCGGCGTCCGGATCGACCGCAAGCGCCGGCAGAACGTGACGGTGCTTCTCAAGGCTCTTGGGTACGGCGACGACGAGATTCTCGATCTCTTCGACGGCGCGGAGTCGATTCGCCTCACCCTCGAGAAGGATCACATCCAGTCGGGGGACGACGCTCTGCTCGACATCTATCGCAAGCTTCGGCCGGGAGAGCCACCGACGGTCGATTCGGCGCGCACGTTGCTGACAGGACTCTTCTTCAACTCCAAGCGCTACGACCTGGCGCGGGTCGGGCGCTACAAGGTGAACAAGAAGCTCGGCCTCGCCGTGGATCCCGCGATCACCGTCATGACCAAAGAGGACGTCATCGCGACGATTGGCTACCTGGTGAACTTGCACCAGGGCAGCGCGGGATTCAACGAGGACGACATCGACCACTTCGGAAACCGGCGGCTGCGCTCGGTGGGCGAGCTCATCCAGAACCAGGTCCGTATCGGGCTCTCGCGGATGGAGCGCGTCGTGCGGGAGCGCATGACGACGCAGGATGTCGAGGCCATCACGCCACAGACGCTTATCAACATCCGCCCGGTCGTCGCTGCGATCAAGGAGTTTTTCGGCACGAGCCAGCTCTCGCAGTTCATGGACCAGACGAACCCGCTTGCGGGACTGACTCACAAGCGCCGTCTCTCGGCTCTCGGACCCGGGGGGTTGTCGCGCGAGCGTGCTGGGTTCGAGGTTCGCGACGTCCACCCTTCGCACTACGGCCGCATGTGCCCCATCGAAACTCCCGAAGGACCGAACATCGGCCTGATCGGCTCGCTGGCTACCTTCGCGCGCATCAACGAGTTCGGATTCGTCGAGACGCCGTATCGCAAGGTCGTGAACGGCAGGGTCAGCGACCAGATCGACTACATCACCGCCGACGAAGAGGACAAGCACGTGATCGCGCAGGCGAACACGCCGGTGGATCCCCGGGGCCGGTTCACCGAGAAGCGCGTGCTCGTCCGCAAGCGTGGGGGCGAGCTCGAAGACATTCCGCCCGACGACGTCGATTACATGGACGTCGCTCCCCACCAGATCGTGTCGGTGGCGACGGCCCTGATTCCCTTCCTCGAGCACGACGACGCCAACCGCGCCCTGATGGGATCGAACATGCAGCGGCAGGCTGTTCCCCTGGTCCGCTCGGAGGCCCCGCTGATAGGAACGGGGATCGAGCACCGCGCGGCCATCGACGCCGGCGATGTCGTGCTGGCCGAGAAGGCGGGGGTCGTCGAAGAGGTCGACGCGACGCAGGTCGTCGTTCACCACGACGACGGCACCCGGCGGACCTACCATCTTTACAAATTCCGCCGTTCGAACCAGGGAACGTGCACGAACCAGAAGCCGGTCGTGGCCGAAGGCGACAAGGTCGAAGCCGGCCAGTTGCTCGCCGATGGGCCGTCGACCGAAGAGGGCGAACTTGCGCTCGGCAAGAACCTTCTCGTGGCGTTCATGCCGTGGGAAGGGCACAACTACGAGGACGCGATCGTCATCAGCGAGCGGCTGGTGAAGGAGGACGTGCTCACGTCGATTCACATCGAGGAGCATGAGGTCGATGCTCGCGATACCAAGCTGGGAGCCGAAGAGATCACCCGCGACATCCCCAACGTTGCCGACGAGGTGCTGAAAGACCTCGACGAAGAGGGAATCATCCGGGTCGGCGCCGAGGTCAACCCCGGCGACGTGCTCGTGGGAAAGGTGACGCCGAAAGGTGAGACAGAGCTGACGCCCGAGGAGCGGTTGCTTCGCGCAATCTTCGGTGAGAAAGCACGCGAGGTGCGCGACACGTCGATGAAGGTTCCGCACGGAGAGACCGGCAAGGTCATCGGGGTTCGCAAGTTCTCCCGAGATGCCGGTGACGAGCTAGCGCCGGGGGTCAACGAGCTCGTGCGCGTCTACGTCGCCCAGAAGCGCAAGATCTCCGAGGGAGACAAACTCGCGGGACGTCACGGCAACAAAGGTGTGATCGCCAAGACGTTGCCGATCGAAGACATGCCGTTCCTTGAGGACGGCACGCCGGTCGACATCGTCCTCAATCCCCTCGGAGTCCCGAGCCGCATGAACCTCGGCCAGGTGCTCGAGGCTCACCTCGGGTGGCCGGCCAAGGTCGGCTGGACCTTCGACAGGGACCCGGCGTGGTTCAAGTCGGTCGGCTGGGATTCGACGCGGCGCTCGGTCGACGGACCGGTCCGCCTCGCCACACCGGTGTTCGACGGTGCCCGGGAGCAGGAGATTATCGACCTGCTGACCAACGCGAACGGGAACGCCGACGGGGACAGGCTGGTCGGCCCAGAGGGCAAGGCGCGCCTCATCGACGGGCGTTCCGGCGAGCCGTTCGAGGTCCCCGTGACCGTCGGGTACGTCTACATCTTGAAGCTGCTGCACCTCGTCGACGACAAGATCCACGCCCGCTCCACCGGTCCGTACTCGATGATCACGCAGCAGCCGTTGGGTGGAAAGGCGCAGTTCGGCGGACAGCGCTTCGGAGAGATGGAGGTGTGGGCTCTGGAGGCGTACGGAGCGGCCTACGCCCTGCAGGAGCTGCTCACCATCAAGTCCGACGATGTTATGGGCCGGGTGAAGGTCTACGAGGCGATCGTGAAGGGTGAGAACATCCCCGAGCCGGGTATCCCCGAGTCCTTCAAGGTACTGATCAAGGAGATGCAGTCGCTGTGCCTTAACGTCGAGGTGCTCTCGGCTGAGGGCAAGGAGATCGAGATGCGGGACACCGACGAGGATGTGTTCCGGGCTGCCGAAGAGCTCGGGATCGATCTGTCCCGCCGGGAACCATCGAGCGTGGACGTGGAGGGCTAACCGGTGCTGGACGTCAACTATTTCGACGAGCTGCGAATTGGCCTTGCCACGGCCGACCAGATCCGCATGTGGTCGAACGGCGAGGTGAAGAAGCCGGAGACAATCAACTACCGAACGCTGAAGCCGGAGAAGGACGGGCTCTTCTGCGAGAAAATCTTCGGACCCACGCGCGATTGGGAGTGCTACTGCGGAAAGTACAAGCGGGTTCGGTTCAAGGGCATCATCTGCGAGCGGTGCGGGGTAGAGGTCACGCGCGCCAAGGTGAGGCGCGAGCGCATGGGTCACATCGAGCTCGCTGCTCCGGTCACCCATATCTGGTACTTCAAGGGCGTCCCTTCGCGGCTCGGGTACCTGCTCGATCTCGCCCCGAAGGACCTGGAGAAGATCATCTACTTCGCCGCCTACCTCATCACCGAGGTGGACGACGAGCGCCGGCACAAGGATCTCCCGCGGCTCGAGAAGGAGATCGCGCAGGAGAAGGCAGCCCAGGACACTCTCCGCGACAAGCGCATCGAGGCGAAGCAGAAGGACCTCGAGAAGCGACTGAAAGAGCTCGAGGGCGAGGGCGCCAAGGCGTCACAGATCAACACCGAACGCGGCCGCGGCGAGCGGGAGCTGAAGGAGATCTCGGATCTCGCCGAGCGCAAGAAGACACAACTCGACACCGTGTTCGAAAAGTTCACGAACCTGAAGGTCAAGAACCTGGAGCCGGACGAGGTTCTCTACCGTGAGCTGAAAGAGCGCTACAGCGAGTACTTCAGCGGCGGCATGGGAGCCGAGGCGATCAAAGATCTGCTCCAGCGACTCGACGTCAAGGTCGAGTCGGAGGAGCTTCGCCGTCAGATCCGTGAAGGAAAGGGCCAGAAGCGGATTCGCGCGATCAAGCGCTTGAAAGTCATGAGCAACTTCCTGACGACTAAGAATTCACCCCTCGGGATGACGCTCGATTGCGTGCCGGTAATTCCGCCCGACCTGCGCCCGATGGTGCAGCTCGACGGCGGACGGTTCGCCACATCGGACCTCAACGACCTGTACCGGCGCGTGATCAACCGCAACAACCGCCTCAAGAGGCTGCTCGATCTCGGGGCACCCGAGATCATCGTCAACAACGAGAAGCGGATGCTCCAGGAGGCCGTAGACGCGCTGTTCGACAACGGCCGCCGCGGCCGGCCGGTGACCGGACCCGGCAACCGTCCCCTGAAGTCGCTGTCCGACATGTTGAAGGGCAAGCAAGGACGGTTCCGCCAGAACCTGCTCGGCAAGCGCGTGGACTACTCCGGCCGTTCGGTGATCGTCGTCGGCCCGGAGCTGCGGTTGCACCAATGCGGGTTGCCGAAGCAGATGGCGCTGGAGCTCTTCAAGCCGTTTGTCATGAAGCGGCTGGTCGACCTTGGGCACGCGCAGAACATCAAGAGCGCCAAGCGCATGGTCGAGCGCGCCCGCCCCGTCGTCTGGGATGTCCTCGAGGAGGTCATTCGTGAGCACCCGGTGATGCTGAACCGGGCGCCGACACTGCACCGGCTCGGCATTCAGGCGTTCGAACCGGTGCTCGTCGAAGGCAAGGCCATTCAGATCCACCCCCTCGTCTGCACGGCATTCAACGCCGACTTCGATGGAGACCAGATGGCCGTTCACCTGCCGCTGTCGGCGGAGGCGCAGGCGGAAGCGCGCATTCTCATGCTGAGTGCGCACAACATCCTGTCCCCGGCACACGGGCGTCCGATTGCCATTCCGACGCAGGACATGGTGCTGGGGATCTACTACCTGACGGTTCAGACAGAGGGAGCCAAGGGTGAGGGTCACGCCTTCGCGAACGCGAGTGAAGCGATCATGGCGCTCGAGTTCAGGGACGTCCATCTTCAGGCGAAGATCAAGGTCCGGCTGCCGGGGAAGAACGTCGGGCTTCTGGGTACGGCCGGCGAAGACTCGAACGGCTCGGCTCCCGTCATCGAGACTACGGTCGGACGGGTGCTCTTCAACGAGGCGCTGCCGCTCGACTATCCGTACGTCAACACGATGGTCAAGAAGAAGGAGCTCGGCGAGGTCGTCGATGAATGCGTCGATATTTACGACCGCGCCACGGTGGCGGAGATCCTCGACAAGTTCAAGGCTCTCGGCTTCCACTATGCGACCCGGGCCGGCGTCACGATCTCGCTCGACGACGTCAAGACCCCGCCGGAGAAGCAGGGCATTCTCGACCGGCATGAGCTGAGGGCGGTCAAGGTCGAGGAGCAGCACCGCAAGGGGATCATCACCGACGAGGAGAAGCGCCAGGAGCTTATCGAGATCTGGACCGAGGCCACCGACGAAGTGAAGTTGGCGATGGAGAGTCACTTCACGCCGCTGAACCCCATCTACATGATGGCGACCTCGGGCGCGCGAGGAAATATCATGCAGTTGCGCCAGATCGCCGCCATGCGCGGCCTCGTCGCGAACCCCAAGGGCGAGATCATCCCGCGCCCGATCAAGGCGAACTTCCGCGAAGGTCTCTCCGTGCTGGAGTACTTCACCTCCACTCACGGTGCGCGTAAGGGTCTCGCCGACACGGCTCTGCGCACCGCGGACTCGGGTTATTTGACGCGCCGGCTCGTGGATGTCGCGCAGGACGTCATCATCCGCGAGCTCGACTGCGGTTCGGACAAGGGGATCCCGGTGCAGGTCACGCACATAGACCCGCGAGCCAATGTTCGGATTCCCGTGCCAAACCTCGACACGAAGCTGTTCGGCCGCGTCATCGCCGAAGACGTCTGGGTCAAGTCCAACGGATCACGCAGGAAAGTCATGAAGGCCGGCGATGAGATTACCGACACGGAAAAGGACGAGCTCGTGGACGCCGATGTCGAGCATCTGACGGTGCGGTCCGTGCTCACGTGCGACTCTCGCTACGGCGTATGCGCCATGTGTTACGGACGGAACCTCGCGACCGGTCGTCTCGTCGAGGTCGGCGAAGCTGTGGGAATCATTGCGGCACAGTCGATCGGCGAGCCGGGCACGCAGTTGACGATGCGGACGTTCCACACGGGTGGAGTAGCCGGTGAAGACATCACGCACGGTCTGCCGAGAGTCGTCGAGCTCTTCGAGGCGCGCAAGCCCAAGGGCGAAGCGCAGATCTCGGAACTGACCGGAACCGTAGAGGTCATCGAGGGCGAAAAGCATCGCGAGATCAAGGTCACCTCCGAGGATGGCAACGAGGAGATCATCTACAAGGTCCCGCGGCGCGCACGTCTGCGCATTGATCGCGAGGGATTGGTGCAGGTCGGCGAGCAGGTGACGGAAGGTTCGGTGAACCCGCACGAGATCCTGCGCATTCAGGGACCGCAGGCGGTGCAGTTGCTCCTCGTGGATGAGGTTCAGCAGGTGTACCACTCCCAGGGTGTGTCGATCCACGACAAGCACATTGAGGTCATCGTTCGCCAGATGCTTAAGCGTGTGTACGTGCTCGAGGCTGGAGACGCCGAGTTCTTGCCGCAACAGCTCGTCGACCGAAAGATCTTCGAGGAAGTGAACCGTCGCGTTGTGGAGGACGGAGGGGAGCCCGCAAGCGCTCGCCCGATCCTCATGGGAATCACGAAGGCATCGCTGGCGACGGAATCGTGGTTGTCGGCAGCCTCGTTCCAGGAAACGACGCGAGTGCTCACCGACGCGGCCATCAGCGCGAAGTCGGATTCTCTGCTCGGCCTCAAGGAGAACGTGATCATCGGCAAGCTGATACCGGCCGGAACCGGGATGAGCCGCTACCGGACGATCCGTGTGTTCCCGACTGAGATGCCGGAGCGACCGGTGTGGGCGGTGCAGGACGAGCTGGAGTCTCCCACGCTCGAGGCGCCGATCACTCCGTTTACGCTGCCGGTGCCCCCGCAGTTCGCCGAGCAACCGGCTGAACCCGAGCAACCGGCTGAGCCTCCCGCAGAGATCGCCGGCGAGTAGCCGCAGAGAACTCGGCAGTTTTTTAGGTGCGAGGCCCCGGGTCGCCTCCCGGAGCCTCGCACCTGCCTTTACTTGTGGGCAAAGCGCCGCGGCGGGAAGGGAAGGTCCGGACGATCCGCACGACTATGATCGTATTCGTTCGATATGGCACGTCGGCGTTGCTGCCGCGAGGTTGCGCTCGTTGATCCAAGCGAGTGCAACTTCGCGGTTGCAGCTCTCAGACAACTTAAATCTAAAGGGGACCTCATGTTCGCACGCATCCGCGGCCGTCGTTTGGCGGCCCTCGCGCTCGTCCTAGCTCTTCCCTTGCTCGGCTTGAGCGCCGCCGCCGGCCGGCCGGCCGCCTCCACGCTTGTCGCCGATGCCGGTGACTCGGCGTTCGTGGTCGCCGGTGAGGCTGTGGATCTCGGCGGCATGGCTTGGGGCGGGCGCGCACCCTACCGGTACTCGTGGTCGTATCGCGGGGCGGCTGATCGGTTCACCCACCCGGGCGAGGCGAGCACGAGCTTCAAGACCGATGGTCTCGCGGTGGGAGACCATATGGTGTCTCTGGCGGTGACAGACGCGTCGGGCGCTACCTCGCGGGACACGGTCAAGCTGCGCATCTACCGCTTCGAATCGCGAGCGATCCTTTCAGAGACGGGCACCGTGGACTTCGGTGTGCCCGACGAGCTGCTGTTCGACCCGAGCGAGGATTCCCCGGACGGACAGACGACGGAGTATCCCTTCAAGCTTCCAGCGGGAATCCGAGCGCTGGAGCTGGAGCTGGAATGGACAACCTACGCGGGTGATCCTGGGGTCTACGGAGTGAACGATCTCGACCTCCATGTTGACGGCCCCGATCCGGCCTACATCCAGAATTCCGGGGGAGCGAGTGCAGGGATGCCGGAGCGTCTTCGCATCGAACGGCCGAAGCCCGGCTCGTATCGCGCGATCGTGGCTTCATTTGTCAGCGCTCCGGACGACTTCGAGCTTAAGGTCTCCGTGGTGCCGGATCCCGTGAGCCCTGTGCCGGAGATCGACGCGCCGGCTTCGCTGCGACTTCCGGTCACCGGGGGACAGCGGCTGACCGCTCGTGCTCCGGCGGGGTCGTCGCTGGCGTGGGACCTCGACTTCGACGGCGTGTACGAGCGTTCCGGGGGCTCGGTCTCGGCCGGCTATCGCAAGGGGACCCATCTGGCCACGGTCAAAGCCGTGCGCGACGGCTTCGAGATGCGCAAGACGATCGCCGTCCACGTGATCGATCCCGGTGAGGAAGCCGCGAACACTTCACCCTTCGTGATCATCGGGGTCGGCGACAGCGGGATCAACGCATACCACGACGAGTTCTCGGCGGTGTCTTATCCCGATCCGGAAGTCCTTCGCATCACCGAGAACTTCACCCGGCATCCGTCCGAATACATCGCCGGTTATCCGAAAGACGTCCCCGCGATTCGGATCACGCTCGGGAAGGGCTACCTTCCGAAGGAAGACGAGAAATTGTGGACACGCGACGCAATCGTGTTCCAGAAGCAGTACTGGATCCCCGGGACGAAGATCGTTGGGGCAATCGACTGGACGGATTCGAGCGGTTCCAATGCCGCCTCCGACTCGCGGCCGATTCTCGACGACGATGGTCACGGTACGGGTTCCTCGAGTGTCTCGGCCGGCAACCGGTTCGGAAACTGCCCGGCATGCTTGCTTGCCTTTGCCGAAGGATTGCAGGGGGATGAATGGCTGGTTACCCAGTCGTGGATCGACATCGTCTCGATGTCCGTTGGGACGCAGGGCAATGTCGGTTTCGGCATCGCCGACTCGGAGCACACCCGGATTGCCGCCGAGCGTGGACAGTCGGTTCTGTTCGCCGCCGGCAACGGTTTTGGGAACGCCTTCGACGTCCCAATGTCCACCTACACCTCGGGCAGCGCCGGTCCGGACTGGCACGTCGTCGTCGGTGCGGCACGAACCGACAACCGCCGGCCGGTCATCGGCGACGCCAACCCGGTGGACATCTCCTCGTGGGGCGACGGCACGATCCCGAGCGCCTGCATCTCGGGCACGGTGAGCATGTGCAACTTCGGCGGCACATCGGCGGCCACGCCACTCACGGCCGGGGTGTTCGGCCAGGTCCTGCGTGAAATTAGGCGCGCAATCGGCGACACCGACGCGGGCCAGCGCCCGGGCCAGGTCGTCGCGTCCGGACGACCGGTTCCGGCGAGCACCGTCCTGCGAGACGGAAGGCTCACGCGGGCCGAGCTGTGGGACGTCGTCCTGCACACGGCGGAGCCTTTCGGCACAGGCGGTGCGCCGGTTCCTCCATACGTGCACACCTGGCCGGGACCGGAAAGTGAGGACTATCTTTTCGGCGGTTACGGCTTGGCGACTCCGCAGAGCGCCGAGCATGCGATTGCGGTTGCCCTGGGTCGCGCTCCAAAGCCGTCACGTGAGACGGAGGACGCGTTTTTCGAGCTGGATCGAGAGGTTCGCCAGACATTGTGGGGACCCTGGAGCGAGGGATCGGGAGCGCAAGGCACGGGCGGCGCCGACTACCCCGCGCGGGCGCTGGAGGATCTCACTTTTACCGACGTCATGACATTTGCCGAGGCGCTCGACGTGATGGCGCACGTCGCGCGGGCGTCCACGCCGGCCCCTCCGGCGGCATCAGGCGTAGCCGCGCAGGCGGGCCCAACGCAGCCGACCTATTTCTTGCACCACGCCGGCGGTTGTGCAGCGATCGACCCCCCGGCGGGTCCCGACCTAGAGCCACACGACGGGTACACCTACATGGACGGCGTCGACCGCGAAGGTGACGACGAGCCGTGCCCGAACTCTCGCGCGACGACGGTCGCGGCCTATTACCGTCCGGTGGGTATCTGGGGTGCTCCCGGTCCGGTCGGTGTAGATCTTCCCGCCGGCACAAAGGTCGATGCGACCATCTACGTCACCATGGACCATCCGATGCTGCTCGAAGCGACCGGCTTCCTGCTGGCGGGCAAGCGCATCGTCGGCCGAGGGGTCTCCGCTCCCGTGACGGTGGTCGACGTGGCCGCAGCCAAGTGCGCGGTGGATGTGGAGAGTTGCTGGACGGAGGTGCCGGTGAGCTTCAAAACCGACCGCCCGGTCGGGTCGTGGGAAATCCTCACTTTCCAGGTGGCCTTGCGCTCCAGCGAGAACACTTTCTTCGGCTACGAGGGCGATCACGCGTCCCGCGTCGTCCTGACGCCGGCGACCGGGTCCGGCGCAGCGGGCCTCGCGGCGACGATCACCTCTCTTGCCGACGGTGCGCGGGTGGCACCGTCGGCGTTGACGGTGTCCGGTACGGCGCGGTTCTCCGATGTAGAGAGCGAATCCTTCCGTGGTGTGGAGATGTCGATCGACGATCCGACGTTCTCGGCGCCGATTGCCGCGACCTCGGCTAAGGATTACACGAGCTGGACGGTGAGCATTCCGATTCCGGCGGGGCAGCACACCCTGTACGTGCGCGCACGGCAGGACCGCAGGTCGAGCGAAGTCGATGCGGTGGCCGTGTTCGCGGGGGTTTCGGTTCAGGGCACGCTCCCGACCACGGGCGTGGGATCGACCGCCGGCCTCGGGCTGTTGCTCTCGGCGGGCGCCGCTGCCCTTGCCGTTCGCCGGCGACGCTTCGCCGTGCGTTAGCTCACCGGCTCCTCAGAGACAGCGATTCAGCGGCGCCGCGCCGGCGCCCGCTTGGGCCGACGGGGACCGTTTGAGCCGGCCGCGCGCCAGCCGGGCGGGCGCACGTCCGCCAGCGCGTCGGCAAGGTCTGTGCCTTCGATCGTCTCCTGGGTTTCCAGGCGCTGGACGAATGCGTCGAAGAGCTCGCGGTTGGCGGTGAGTGCGCGCGCTGCGGCAGCCTCGGCTTCGTCGAGGAGGCGGCGAATCTCGGCCTCGACCTCCCGGCGCAGGGCATCCGACAGCGTGACGTCGGCGCCGTCGCCCACGAAATCCCCGGCGTCGTGCGCGAAGAGCCGGGTGCGGCCGATGCGCTCGCTCATGCCGTAGCGCTCGACGACGTCGCGAGCGGTGACCGTCGCGGACTCGAGATCGGATTCGATGCCCGCGGAAACTTCCCCGAGGACGAGGGATTCCGCGGCTGGACCGGCCATCGCCACGGCTAGCCGCCGCTGCAGGCTTTGCTCGGTCGGCAGCGCGTCCTCACCGCCGCGCACGACGGCGGCGCCGCCCAGGGTGCGCGCACGCGCAAGGATCGACACGCGGTGCACGTGCTCGGCATCACCGAGTGCCGCAGCAACGACGGCATGGCCGGCCTCGTGCACGGCCGCGCGGTGGCGCTCGCCCGCCGACAGGACGCGCCCTCGCCGCTGCGGTCCGGCGAGCACGCGCTCGACCGCCTCGAGCAGCTCGGCCATCTCGACGGCCTGCTTGCTCGATCGTACGGCGAGCAATGCCGCTTCGTTGATCACGTTTGCGAGGTCGGCGCCGGAGAAGCCCGGCGTGCGCCGGGCTATCGCGCCGAGGTCGACCGAGGGTGCCAGCCGGCGGCCGCGCGCGTGAAGAGCGAGGATTCCCTCCCGCCCGCCGCGGTCGGGCTGATCGACGGTGATGTGTCGGTCGAACCGCCCCGGGCGCAACAGCGCGGGGTCGAGGATGTCGGGGCGGTTGGTTGCACCGATGACGACGATACCGGCGCTCGGCTCGAAGCCGTCCATCTCGACGAGCATCTGGTTAAGCGTCTGCTCACGCTCATCGGTTCCCCCGGCGCCTCCTCCTGTCGAGCGGCGCCGTCCGGCCGCGTCGAGCTCGTCGATGAACACGATTGCGGGGGCGGCCGCGCGGACGCGACGGAAGAGGTCGCGCACCCGGGCCGCGCCGACGCCGACCAGCGATTCGACGAACTCCGCGCCGGCGACGGAGAAGAACGGTACCTTCGCCTCTCCCGCCGCGGCCTTTGCCAGCAGCGTCTTTCCGCAACCGGGCGGTCCGATCATTAGGATGCCTTTGGGCGGCATGGCGCCCATCCGCCGGTAGCGGGTGGGCGAGCGGAGGTATTCGACGACTTCCTTTAGCTCACCGACGGCCTCCTCCGCACCGGCAACATCCGAGAACGACACCGGCCTCGCGCGGCGGCGGCGCACGCGGCGGCGTCCGAGCGAGCCGAACATGATGACCTCGCCGATCCCTTGCGATCCTCCGCGTCCCGCGGTGAACAGCAGCGCGAAGAGATTGGCCAGGATGACGAGGGGAAGAAGGAACGTGGCCACCAGCCGGACCTGCGCCTTCTCGGTCTGCGGCGCGATTTCCACTCGCGCGTTCGCTTCGACGAGGGCCTTCAACAACGCCCCCGTCGCGAGGTCGCTCTTCGGGTAGGGCATCCAGTAGGTCTGCGTCGTTCCTTTTGGCGTGCCCCGCGCGCACAGCGGGGCGCGAGCTGCGCTGGCCGGCGCCGGCCCCTTCCGCGCCGGCACGTCGCAGGCGTATCGTCCGGTCACGACGGCGTCCTCGTCCAGGAATGTGGCCTCCACAACGCGCTTGTCGTCTGCCAGGGCGCTGAGCTGATCGACGCGCAGTCGCGCTCCACGGGGGTCGGGCGCTAGCTCGCCGATCGACCACACGAACGCTGCGATCAATCCGCCGAGCGTTAGGGCCAGAAGCAGCGTGCGCACCCGTCCGCCGCGAGCCTTCGCTCTCCGGCGGCGCCATCCGCGCACGACGCGACGAAGTGCCGCACTGAGGCGCTCGTATCGGTCGTCGATGCGATCCAGGGTGGTGACCTCAGAGGGATTGCCCATCGGTCTACGCTCGCCGGCGCGCGGCCTGTGCCGTCCGGGTTCTCGTTCTGGTTCGCAGGGCCAGCGCCGCTCCGGCGATGACCGCCGCGGCCGCCGGGACGGCCGGCGGGACGCTGCGCCGCCGGTCCGACATGGAATAGCCGCCGGCGTCCTCGAAGGCCTTCGCCAGCGCTGGCTCGTGCTGAAGCACCGGGGCCATGGCGGCGTTGGCGTGGGGCGCAACCTGGGTACCGGCAACGGTCTCGGCTGTGACCTGGGTCTGCCCGTGAACCTGGGTCGAGAGGTTCGTGGAGGGTGGCTGAGGAGATGTTGCCGCCGAGCCGGCCCGCGGCGGGGTGAAAGCGGGGGCGGCTTCCGGGGCCACGCAGCCGAGCCGCGCGGTGGCCGAGGCGACCGGCTGTTCCCAGACACGGGCGGTCAGGCGGTACAGCGCCGATTGCGACGGTCCCTCGCCGCACGCAAGGCCGAGGGAGAAGTCCAGGAACTGCGGGGTTCGCAGATCTACGTCGGAGAGCCGTGACGGCGTCAAGCGCGCCGAGGGCACACGGACTTCGGAGCGATTCCCGTCCTCGTCGAGCGGCCCAGAAAGCTCCATCGAGACGGTTGCCTGCTCTCGGAGTGCCCGAAGCAAGTCGCTGATCGCCGGAGCCAGCACGAGCGGGGGTGGGGCGCCGGTGATGGGGTCGAGCTCGTCGGGGCGCTCCACCGGGCACACTAGCGGGGCACCCGTCGCGACGTCGGCGTCGCCGTCGTCGTCGCAGTCGGCTCCGCCGTAGGGCGCCAGCGCTCCGGTGTCGCGCGCCATCTCGATGAGGTCTTCTCGCCCGCTCGGAACAGAGGGGCCCGCTTCGACGTCGATGCCGATCTGGAGCACGTGCTTCCCGGTCAGCGCGCGCACGACCGAGCTCCACGACGGCCCGGGGTACCCTTTGTAGTCGGGGTCCTCTGAACGCCGAAACTTCGCGTCGGTGAAGGTGACGATGACCTTGAGCGCGTGCGGGCGAAAGCCGGCCTGGAGACCGGGGGGAATGTCGCCGGGCGACGGCCCTTTTTGCCCGAGGTCGTGGCCCGATCCGGTGACGGTCTGGTACATCGCGGCCAAGGCAGAGGTGAGGCCGTCACTCGTCCCGCTGTTTGCCTCTAGCGCCTTGAGCGCATTGATGAAACCGGCATCGAGGGGTCCCAGCGGCCGGCCGAGTTTGTAGGCCGCAATGTCGTCGTCGGACCACTTCGTTTTGGGGTAGTCGCGGAACTCGCCCACGCCGAAACGAGCGTCGACACCGTCGTCGGCGAGCGCGGCGGCGATGTCGGCGACGTCGGTGCGCAGGCCGCAGATGACGTCGCCCATGCTGCTCGTTGTGTCGAGGAGGAAGAACACGTCGAGCTGGTCGGGAGCGGCCGGCAGGGCCAGCTCCACGGGGACCGTGGTCTTCGTGCCGTTCGGAAGGGTCGCCGAGGTCTGCCCGAGCCTCAGGTCCGCCGGCGGCGGCCGGTGGATGGGCGGGGGAGTCGGTGGCCCTTGTGGTTCACAGGTATCCGACCTCGACTCCTGCGCCCCGGAGGTTGCGACGGGCAAGACGAGCAGGAGAGCCGCGGCGGCAGCTCTCGTCCACACGGCACCACGTGATCGGTCGCGCAGATTCCCTCGCCTCCAGTCGCCACCCCTGCGCGGCGGACGACCCGTCGCTCATTTCGACACGGCAGAGCGCGGATCCTTGCACGGGTTCCGGCCCAGATCGGCCGAGATCGTCCCGTAAAGGTAGCACTCCGGATGATCGATGGAGAATTATCGCGACGCATTTTCCTGCGACGGACGTGCTGCTTTAGGACAATCCTTCGGATTGGTCGCCGACGAAGGTCCGCCCGGGTGCGCAGAAGGCGAGGAAGTCGCACCAGTTGCAATGGGGCCCCGGCGCCGGGTCGAAGCGCCGCGCCTCGATTCCGGCGAGCGCCTCCCTAAGCCGGGCCCGAACCTGGGACAGGTCCCCGGCCGGACGGCTGACTTCCGCTCCGGAGTTCAGATAGGCGTACGTGAGCGTGAGCTTCTCCGCCGGTATTCCCCAGATCTCGTGCGCAGCCAGCGCGTACACGTCGAGCTGCACGCCGGCCACCGGGTCGTCCTCGGCCGGCTTGCGGCCGGTCTTGTAGTCGACGATCTCCCAAGGTCCCCCGGGTTGGCCGAAGACGGCGTCGATCCGCCCCCCGACGACGAAGCCGTCCACGACGAGCAGAAACTTCCTCTCGACGTGCAGCGGAACCGCGTTAGCGAACCGGCTTGCGCGCCAAGCCTCCCGTAGGCGGGACGCCTCGGTCGGGAATCCGCTTCGCCCCTCGCCCGAGAGGTCGGGCAGCTCGTCCGGGTCGATGAGAGTGGCCTGGCCCCGGCTTTGCAACTCGATCCACCGGTGGACGTCGGTGCCGAGGCGAGCGGCCGGGCTCGGCCGGCGAGGCAGCGGCCGCACTACCGACCAGTAGAAGAGCTTCGGGCACCGGATGTAATCGGCGATCGCCGTCGCGCCGAATTGGTCGGGCACCGCGGGACGGCCGTCGGTGCGCGTGCGGCGCTCGACGAGTTCGGCACGTGCGAGATTTTCCTCCAGCACCCGGCGAAACAGGCTCTGCTGTCCGGGCTCCAGGGCGGCCACCCGTTCCTCGATCCAGGCCGGGTCTTCGATCGATGCCACGGCGGCATCGTGCCAGCCTCCGGGGAACAGCTCGTCGCCGTCCGGGATGCGCGCCGGCGGCGGCCACACCGGTGCGCGTGCCGCGCGGGCCTCGATCAAGGGACTTACCTCGGGCCGCGCCGACTCGAACACCTTCTCCACGCCCTCCGCTTCGGCGATCTCGCGGTAGAACGTCCCCGGCTGGTGCGGCTCCTGTGTATCGCCGTACCAATGTGCCGCCGATACGACGGCCACGTCGCGCGCGCGAGTGAGCGCTACGTAACACAGGCGGCGCTCCTCCTCCATTGCGCGAGCCTTCAACTCCTGCTTGAAGGGCGCGAGCTTTCCCGAGAACACCGGCAGCACGTCGCGATCTCCGCGCAGCTCGAAAGGAAGGGTCTGCGGCTGGCGCAGCGGGTCTGCCTGACGGCCTGCATCGGGAAAGATGCTCGAGTTCCCCCAGCGGGTGTGCTCGGCAAGTCCGGGAACGAAGACCACGGGCCATTCCAGCCCTTTCGCCTTGTGCACCGTCATGATCTTGACCGTGTTCGCATCGGAGGGTTGCGCCGGCGACATCTCGTCTTCAGCGTCCTCCGCGGCGTCGAGGTACGCCATCAACGTCGAAAGCGTCGCCTCGCCGTGCACCGGAGAGAACGTGGTGACGAACTCGGCGAAGTTCGCGAGGTTGCGCAGCGCGCCGCCGGCCGCCGGCGTGCCGGCAGCCTCGATCTCTCTCGCGAGTCCGGTGCCGTCCACGATCGCCGCTACGAGGTCTGACGGCGTGCGGAGAGACGATTCACGCAACCCGGCGAAGAGCGAGCGGAACTCCCGCAAGCGATCGCGAGCCTCCCGCGAAAGATTGATCATGTCCTCGTCGTCGAGGTGGTCGAGCGCCTCCAGCAGAGCGAAGGAAACGTCCTCCGGGACTTCGTCGGTATCGGGAAGCGCCTCGGTCAGGCGACGGTTGTGCCG